>NZ_AGAF01000270.1 GCF_000224515.1 Desulfosporosinus sp. OT
GAATTAAGCGGGCTATGGCTATCACTTTAAGCGTGCGAAGCGCACTAGCTTGAGAGACTTCTTCGAATTTAGTGTTTTTGGGATGGAAGGCTGTGGGGATCAGGGCAAAAAAGCCTTGTGTTTCATCTTGTAAATCTCGCAAGGCCAGAAGATGATCGATCAATTCCTCATTCGTTTCAATGATACCATATAGCATATTGGCATTAGTAGGTATTCCCATTTGGTGCGCAAGTTTATGAATCTCTAACCAGCGTTTGCCACTTAATTTACCGGGACAAATGACCTCTCTAACTCTTGGGCTAAAATTTTCAGCACCACCGCCCGGTATAAAACTGAGCCCTGCTTCCTTAAACGTTGTCAGAATTTCTTTAACAGGTACGTTTTCCATCTGAGCAAAAAAATCATATTCTGCTGCAGTGAAAGCCTTTAGGCTCACTTGAGGAGCTCGTTCTTTGATTTTTCTAATCATGTCTAGGTAATACGAAAAGGGCAGTTCAGGATGTATCCCCCCGACGATATGAATTTCCGTAACTCCTTGATCAGCAAATTGCCCTGCCTTATTGACCACCTCTTCAATGGACATTGTATAAGATCCTTTTTCCTCCAGGTCTTTGGCAAAAGCGCAAAATCCACAGCGCACTTTACATACATTACTATAGTTAATATGGGCATTATTATTAAAAAATACCTGATCACCAGTCATGGCGCGTCTCCGTTCATTCGCCAGGTATGCTAGACCAAGTATATTGGTTGTCTGTAAAAGTTGCAGACCATCCTCTCGATTAAGCCGTTGATCTGAAGCCATTTTTTTATATACATCTTCCAACCCTTTTAATATTGGATCAAATTCCACTCCGGACCCTTCTTTCCCATAATTACTATTATTTCTATTATAACATAATTCTCGAAATTCGAGAAAAGATAATGAACAGACAAAAGGGACTGTAAGCGTTTTCCACTTAGAGCCCCAAAAATTGTTAATGATAATATTTCATCGATTGACGTTGACGTTTGATCGCTTTGCGCACTTCATTCGCAACCCGCCAGGTTTCTGGTTGGTTGGGAGTCATTAGCTCTAATTTTCCAGATCGTTTATCTATTAGTATATCAACTGTCGGCTTACGCCCTTGAACTTTTTCTCCGGGGTGGAGAATATCGATTCCAATTTTATGTTCATCATATTGTGGAGGAACAAGGTAATTCAAAACTTCTTCTGTAGCATCCATTAACTCTACTACTTGTTCTTGTGGATACCCTTCTCTTAAAAGAATATCACGTACTTGATTTAAAGGATGTTCCATTGTGAGTAGCATCTGGGCGCGTTGCACTAAATTATAATCGATGTCCATACGCCACCTCTTTTTTTAATTTTTTTATTACCCTTTCATTTTTCCCTCAACCTTTCTAATGAATACTGATACATCTTAACGAACTTGGCCATATTTACCATAGTAAAAAAATTAAACTGAGGAGGCTTACTATGTCGAAATTACTTTCTCTTCCCTTTGTAATTGCAGCAATCTCGGGGGTTGCTATGGCCATACAAGGGACCCTAAATTCATCCTTAAGCCAAAAAACATCGCTGCTCTCTGCAACACTCATAGTCCATATCATCGGTACTCTTGTTGCCTTAATTGCCTCACTTGCTTGGCGATCTCCGCTTTTTAAATATAGCTGGGTTTCTGTTCCTTGGTATCTATATCTGGGCGGTATTCTTAGTGTCCTTATTGTTGGACTCGTTGCCATAAGCATCCCAAAAGTGGGAGTATGTAACGCGACTACAGCGATTATCATCGGTCAAGTTAGTATGGCCGTGCTTATTGATCATTTCGGTTGGTTCGGTATAAGTCGTCTACCTTGGACTCCATGGCAACTCGTTGGCATTGCTTTATTTGCCGCTGGGGCCAAGCTACTTTTCCGTTAATTCTTGAGCATTATTTATTTTGCACGACCCACGATTAAAGCCATATTATTAATAATCGCATAAATCTCCTCACTGACAATGAATTTTTGAATTTGACCATTAGCCGTTAAGATAACCGTGTTTTTGCCGGTTACGCTTTGATCACTTTCAATGAGTCGGAGAAGAAAGGCATAAGCATCGTTACTTACTGCGAGCTGTTTAAACTCTCCATTGGCTACAAAAATGACCCAATATCCAGTAGAAACTTCGTTTTTCCCATTATTATAGAGGGCATTGGATACGCTCGAAAAATCTTGTCCAAGTGACGCCTGTGAATCATTCGCGTCCGTGTAGAGATCCCCTGAATTATTTAGCGTATAGTTGTCATTCAGTGTACTCGTTTGAGTTACAGGATCAGATATACGAGAGTATATATCTTTGAAAAAGTTAGGAAACAAAATATAACCGACAACCCCAATTATGAGAATCCATAGAGCCAAGGCTTGTAAATCCTGCCATAGATCGTTACGTGGTGGTCGTCCCCAGGCGCTTGGCATACCGTCCCCCTCCATTAATATCTCATTTTTAGCTTAGCAAGTGTCTATCACTAAAACATATATACGTTCATTTTTGCAAAGATATGTGTCTAAAGCTTGCATCTCTGAAGTCCACCCTCTAGAATAAGAACTGAGGTGGGAAAAATGGATCTGCTTCGACAAAAACTGAGCTTATTACCTGATAAGCCGGGTGTTTATCTGATGAAAGATACTTTAGGACAGATTATTTATGTCGGTAAAGCAAAAATATTGAAAAATAGAGTGCGGTCTTATTTCACTGGATCACATGACGGCAAAACGGGACGACTCGTAAGTCAAATTGCTGATTTCGAATATATCATGACAGAATCAGAGGTAGAGGCTCTCGTCTTAGAATGCAATTTAATTAAAAAGCATAACCCGAAGTACAATATTCTTTTGCGAGATGACAAAACCTACCCCTATTTGATTATTACTGAAGAAAACCACCCTCGAATCCTCGTTACCCGGCAAGTAAAAAAAGGTAGAGGTAAATACTTCGGTCCTTATCCCAATGCAACTGCAGCTAAAGAAGCTGCACGATTACTTAACCGGCTTTTTCCATTTCGGAAATGCCGTCAAATCCCCACCCGACCTTGTCTATATTATCATTTGGAACAATGCCTTGCTCCTTGCGTCACTGACGTGTCGCTTAATGTTTATGTAGAGATGCGCAAAGATGTTTCGACCTTTCTTAAAGGAGACCAAAGTGAAATAATCAGACTCTTAACCGAAAAAATGCAAACAGCGTCTGAGGCTCTCCAATTCGAACGCGCCAGAGAATATCGGGACCTTATTGAAGACTTAAAACTCCTCCGGGAGAAACAAAACATTACACTTAATGATTTTGTTGACCGCGATGTTATCGGGTATGCAACAACTACAGACCAAATGTGCCTTCAGGTTTTTTATTTAAGACAGGGCAAGCTGTTAGCACGTGATAGTTTCACCTTCCCTTATTATGAAGAACCTGAAGAAGCTTTCATTTCTTTTGTTGCTCAATTCTATATTGAGCGCACTGTATGGCCTCCTGAGATCTTGCTCCCACCGATTGAATCCTTGGTCTTAGCAAGCTTACTTCCCATTATCGTTCCTCAAAAAGGAAAGAAACGAGATCTAGTACAGATGGCCATGTCCAATGCTCAGACTGCCCTTCACGACCAAATCTCACTCGAAATACGCCAACAATCTGAAACACAGCTTGCTTTAACCACACTCGGGGAACTCTTAAAAATTCCGCTTCCCAGTAGACTTGAAGCTTTTGATATTTCAAATATAGGCGGGACACATACCGTTGCTGGTATGGTGCAATTCATCGAGGGGAAACCTCAGCGCAAAGGATACAGAAAATATAAAATTCACCCCATGGAAACCTCTGATGATACAGCTGCCATGGGGCAAGTTATTCAACGTCGCTACGCACGATTGGTTACGGAAAACAGCCCTCTTCCGGACTTGATTCTAGTTGATGGGGGTAAAGGCCAAATCAATGCGGCTTTAAAGGCCTTAAAGGAACTTAACTTAACCATTCCTGTCGCCGGAATGGTTAAAAATGACCGCCACCAAACCCATGGGCTTTTGAATCAATCCGGTGATCAAGTCACTTTGCCCAAAAACCACCCTACGTTTTATTTACTCGGTAGAGTCCAGAATGAGGTCCATCGCTTTGCTATCACATTTCATCGTCAACAACGAGCAAAAAGCATGACCCTTTCTGCTCTCGACAACATCACGGGTATCGGGCCGAAACGCAAACAACAATTGTTACGTCACTTTTCATCTCTTGGCGACATTCAAGAAGCAAGTATTGAAGAACTCCAAGCAGCTGGACTGCCCTTGAGCGCAGCTACAACAATCTATCAGCATTTTCGCGCAACGTCCCTACCAGCGCCGTTGCCAAAGGAGGAACCTTTTCATGATCCTAAATTACAGAGTTGAACTGTGCCGAAAATGTTACTTTAAACGAACCCACAAATGCTTAGTTTCAGATTCTTACATTCAAAATTCGTTGTTTCACTCTACTAAACCTGGGGGAGAATGTCTAAACTACAAACCGATTCCCTGGTTACCACAATTTTAGTCTCTTCAGAACAAATAAAGAAGCTCACTAGGAAACTTAATACAAGTTCCTAGTGAGCTTCTCGACAAGTAATAGTTATGGGCGACGAGCTCCAATATAACGGCCTGCATAGTAGCCACTAGCAAGGCTTGAAATACTCACACCATTATTCGATGCAGAAACAAAACGTCCACCACCGATATAGATCCCAACATGGGACGCTCCCTTCGCGTACGTTGAAAAGAATACTAAGTCACCTGATTGTAATTGAGCTCGGCTTATAGATGACCCCACTCTAAATTGCTCTGAAGCAGTTCTTGGTAAAGAAACGCCTGAGTGCCTGTATACATATTGCGTTAATCCCGAACAATCAAAGCCTTTGCGGCTCGATCCTCCAAACACGTAGGGAATGCCTCGTAGGCTTAGTGCATGATCTACAACTTCAGAACTATCCGATCGAGATACCATTTCTAAGGATGTTTCTACAACTCGAACAGGTTTTTTGTTGGTTGCCGTAGATCTCTTAGTCTGTGGTATTTTCGTGGGCAAAGCAATGTCTGCCACTAAATTACTTTCGATTGAAAAATGCTTATCTACTGAGGAAGTAGTTTTGGCTATCACGGGTTTAGAAATCCATTTCATTTGTTTACGCACTGCTTCTGTATACGTGCTGTTAGGTGTTATAATTGAAGCCTCAGTCATTGTCTTCATTAATGAGCGGATGGTTGTCGTTTGTGTTTGTGTTGTAGCCAATGTTGGCAGGCTACTTGCTAAAAGTAAGCCCGAAAAAGTAATGCTTCCTAGCCACATCCGCACAGATGAGGAAATCGGCAAGAAATTGTCCACCTTTCATAAGCTTACGAGGTTAGTTGACGGATTCGGGCCGAAGGTGTAAGCCCTACACGCGAAAAAGCGCGTGATTCACCCCAAAATAATCCCCCGTTCCAATACATAGATTGAATTCAGCTTTTTAAATGTTTTTATATGGTTATTTTATGTTGTCCCTTAGTTATTCGTTACATAACCTTAAAAATCCTGCTATATTTCATAGGGTATAATACTTTGCATTAATATCGTTTAGTCAGTACTGAGCTTCTTTATTTTCTCTCTCGAACTGTACCCCATCCCATCTATGAACTACGACGCATTATCTGTGATTCCAATGTCATCTAATACATTTCCCTAAGACGATCTATCTTACTCACACTTTCCAAAATTGAAATATGTGACAATTTCCTTTTTCTCGAGTTTGGGGTACCCTCTGGTACACCAAAACTTATCCTTTCTAAATATATAAAAAACAAACGCCTCTCGGTTGAGAGGCGTGCTTTTCTTTGGGCGTTAGGAAGCTAACGAGTCAATATTGCGGCTTAGGTCAAGTAGGTTTTCCCACTGAGTTCCTTCAGTTTCCCGTAAGGCGATTTCTCCTTTTCCTCAGCCCGAGGTGTCACCATCACTCAGAACTTGATCGCCACTGAGTCCGCACTTCAATCCTCGTTAGTACACGTTCTAGAAGTTTCCTTCACACTCCTTAATAATCTAGCCTCTTTTGCAGAAAAGCATTTCCGGCAGTCTGAAATGCATCGGCCAACACAGCCCAGACCCTTTTAGCCTTCCCAACTTTTCCACTCAAGGCAGGCTACACTGCACTAAGTTCCTTCCTAATGCAGGTTCTACCCTAAGCCGTAGCCCCTTAGAGCCACGCACTTAGGCCTCCACGGAAAAGGGTAACGCCCGCATGCCATTGCGGATCCCCCTCGTCCTTAACCCCCAGCAGCAACCCTCGACTGGGCGTCGAAAGCCACCACCAGGAACTTCATCGGTATGCCCTCGGCGGATTATTAGGCCCGCCCTCGATTGCCAACTCATGCACTAGAATAACGCTCCATAACCCAAAGAAAAACAAATTGCATTAATTACAAGAGTTATTGTACCTGATTTTTACGGATTTGTAAAAATCCTTTCTACTATCTATACGCTTGATATAATGAGCATAGACATTATTCGTTCTTCTAAATTACCTATTACTCAATCTTGAAGCTCAAAAACCGTAAAATCCAGGTTATTTTAGACATCGTCACTAATTTTAATTTGAAAGGCTAATAATTGGCGCCGGAATACGTCCTCCACGGTTCACAAACATTTTTGAAGAAAAGGGATGAATCGCCATAACTGGTGCTCCACCTAACAATCCTCCAAATTCTACCCTCTCACCGGCCTTTTTCCCAATCGCAGGAATGGCTCGTACCGCAGTTGTCTTTTTATTGATCATTCCTATCGCCGCTTCATCTGCGATAATAGCGGAAATCGTTTCTGCACTGGTATCTCCCGGAAGCGCAATCATATCTAACCCCACAGAACAGACACAGGTCATCGCTTCCAACTTATCAAGAGTTAAGGCACCTACTTCGACTGCTTTTACCATTCCAGCATCTTCCGAGACAGGTATAAACGCTCCGCTTAACCCCCCGACGTGAGAAGAGGCCATAGCTCCACCCTTTTTAACTGCGTCATTTAGCAACGCTAAGGCGGCAGTTGTCCCATGCGTTCCACATCGTTCGAGGCCCATATTTTCAAGGATTTCCGCTACACTGTCACCTATTGCAGGCGTAGGTGCCAACGAGAGATCTACAATTCCGAAAGGAACATTTAAACTCTTCGATGCTGCGCGCCCAATCAGCTCTCCCATCCGGGTAATTTTAAAGGCAGTTTGTTTAATTAAATTAGATAGTTCTCCAAAATCCGCTTCAGGAAATTCTTTTACGACTTTAGCCACAACCCCAGGACCACTTACCCCTACATTTATAACACATTCTGGTTCTCCTACACCGTGGAAAGCACCAGCCATAAACGGATTATCTTCGGGAGCATTACAGAATACAACTAATTTCGCAGCAGCTATCCCATCTTGGTCTGCAGTTCGTTGAGCACATTCTAAAATCACTTTACCCATTTTCAAAACTGCATCCATGTTAATACCTGTTTTTGTCGTTCCAATATTCACAGACGAACAAACAAATTCCGTTTCACTAAGTGCTTGAGGTATAGCGTCGATCAGCGCCAAATCCCCAGCTGTAAAACCTTTTTGCACAAGAGCAGAAAAGCCCCCAATAAAATTAATCCCGATCTCTCGGGCGGCTCGATTCAATGTTCTAGCAATTCGCACCATTTCTTCAGTGTTTAAGTGAGCAGCCGCGATGGCGATAGGAGTGACAGATACCCGTTTATTGATAATGGGAATCCCATAGCGGGCTGATATTTGTTCACCTACCGTCACTAATTGTCCCGCATTTTTGACGATCTTATCATAAATTTTCTGTTCCATCCGACCAATATCTTCAGAGACACAATCAAGTAAACTAATCCCCATCGTAATTGTTCGAATATCAAGATTCTCTTCATGGATCATTTTAATCGTTTGTTGAATTTCTTCGCGAGCGAACGTAATTGTCATGAATTTTCCTCCAGTATTCTCCTTACTAAAATTCTAGCTAGTAGAATTAGATACGGTGCATAAACGTAAAAATGTCCTCATGTTGAACCTTAACTTGCAAATTCTTGTCGTTTCCCTCTTCTTCTAACATACGAGCCAAATCGGCTAGCCCAATCTTGGATGGATTTAAATCCACAACCATAATCATGGTGAAAAATTCATCAACAATTGTTTGGCTGATATCTAGTATGTTAACGCTGTGTTCTGCAAGACGTCCGGAGACCCAAGCGATAATTCCAGTTTGATCTCGACCCAATATGGTAACAATAGCACGGTTCGACTCTCCTAATGATAATGCCACGGTACTTCCTCCCTTTATAGACGAATGTATTCCAGTTATGGACACTAGACTAACACATTTGTTAAGTATACTCAAGTCATTTTGCCTTATTAAGGGTTGCATTGATACGGTTTCGCTACCTATTATAGAATATATGCCCCATGCAACTCTTAAGTTATCGGTTGAATGGATGAAGGTCTGACAATGATAAGTAAAAGAGAGCTCGACCAGAGCTCTCTTTTACTTATTTATATCTTATGAGCAACTTCCGCCGCAACTATCGCCACAGCTACTGCCACCAGCAGTCTTAGCCGTACGAATTTCGAATCCTCCACCGTTTGCGGATTCAATAAAGTCGACAGTCGCTCCTTCTAAATAAGTGGTAAGTTTTTTGTCTGTCAGTAATGACACACCATATTCTTCATCAAGAATATCATCATCGTTTTTTGACTCATCCAGAGTCATGCCGAAATTCGGCCCACCTCAGCCAATTCCTACAAGATAGAGGCGTAAAAATGAATTTTCCTTGTTTTGAGATCGCAACACTTCTTTGACCTTATTCGCTGCAATTTCTGTAATTTTTACCATTAATTGTCACTCCTTTTCATCCCATTGTTTATTAATATACCACATATTCAGCTTTTCGCAAGACAATCTCACGAACTTTCGAAAGTCTTGGCGTAGAGCCGAGTTCAAACTTCTTGGGCGTCCCCATTCGGTCTGATATCCTTCCATAGACGACGAACTTCTACTTCAATACTTGCGGGTAGATCTTGCGTTAATTTTTGTAATTGTTTCATTTCACCTTGTATTTTTTGAGCCCAGTTTGGCCTTTCTGGCCAAGCGATGAAAGCCTTTGGTTGTGGAACGACTAAGCTTTGTAAGAACCCCAGGAGGACAAACAGAGTCAAGAAACGCCAGAGCCAACGCATTTTCGAATTCATCCTTTCCGATTAGCCATTATACAGAACTAGCTTGTCCAGAAAGAGATATTTTAAGTCGTTCGGTGTGTAACTCTTGCCAAAACTCTTCCATGTAAAGAAACATTGGTTCAAAATAAACCATAGCGGCCTTCGTAAATAAATGTTTCTGATAACCACAAATTTTCTCTTGGTAAAACGTTTCACAGGAGTTTTCGCCTACTAAAGGCCAACCTTCTACTCCCGCTAAAGTGAACAAGCGTCCGAGTCCGATAGCACCCACGAAATCCAATTTATCGGCATCATACAAAATTTTTGCTTCTAATGTATTTGGTTCGTGTCCAGCTTCACGAGAATGAGATACGATAGCCTCTTTAACTCTCAAAATAATATCTTCAGCATAACCTGTTTTATGCAGAATATTGACGGCCAAGCTAGCGCTACTTTCGGCATGCGTTTTTTCTACCGTTCCTGAACGACCAATATCATGTAGAAGAGCAGCCAACTCTATGACTGTTCCATCTGCGCCTTCCTCTAGCGCCAGTTTCTTACCCCACTCCCTAACTCTTAGAGCGTGTTCAAAATCATGGGCACGGTCTTTTCGCGAGTAAAAACCCTGTGCTACGCGAATTACCTGTTGTAACTGGTCTGGTATTTCTTCATTTTCCATATTCCCACCTCCACGGTGCATAATGAGCAAAGATTATCCATTAAGGTACAATAACTCAAATTTATCTTACTCCCTCCATTCTTCGCTTGTCAAGTTTTCCTAATTAGGGATTAAGTTACCTATTTATGTTCTCAAAGTGAATGCTTACTTTTAAGTGAACATGAACAAGGGCTTGCCCATTTAGCAAGCCCTTGCTTTCAATCCATCGTTTGTTTATGGATACTCACGCTAATAGCGTCTCTAAGCGATCAACCAGCCCCTTAAATACTTGCAAAGCATTCCGTACAGGAGCAGGAGTCTCCATATCAACGCCTGCCTTACGTAGCAAGTCAATTGGGTAATCCGAACTCCCACCGCTTAAAAATTCAATATACCTTGTTACTGCAGGCTGACCTTCATCTAAAATAGCCCGGGCAAAGGCAATTGCTGCAGAAAAACCTGTTGCATATTTGTAAACATAAAATGCATTATAAAAATGGGGGATACGAGCCCATTCTAAAGCAATCTCTGGATCAAGGATAACCTCAGCACCATAGTAAACTGCGTTCAATTCACGATAGATCTCGGATAGGTTGTCGGCTGTTAAGGCCCCCCCCTCTTCGACCACTGAGTGAATCTTCTTCTCAAATTCAGCAAACATGGTTTGTCGGAATATAGTGCCCCGGAACTGCTCAAGATAATGATTTATTAGATACGCTAGAACTTTTGGATCGTTTGTTTTTTCCAAAAGATATTCCATTACCAACGCTTCGTTCAACGTCGAAGCAACTTCAGCGACAAAAATCTTATATCCCGCATAAAGATGAGGTTGTTTACGATTCGAAAAATAAGTATGCAACGAATGCCCCATCTCATGAGCCAGGGTAAACATGGAATTCAGAGTGTCTTGGTGATTCAATAAGACATACGGATGTGCGCGATAGGTACCCCAAGAATAAGCTCCACTCGTCTTTCCTTCATTTTCATAAACATCGATCCATTTCTGCTGGAAGCCTTCTGCCAAGATTTTGACATAGTCTTCTCCTAATGGCCTCAGACCCTCAATCACCATCTCTTTTGCTTCCTGATAAGTAATCGTCATCGTCGTTTCAGGAACAATAGGAACATAGATATCGTACATATGTAACTCATTGAGGTTTAAAGCTTTTTTGCGTAGTTGGATATAGCGATGCATCTGAGGCAAAAATTCATGAACTGTATCAACCAAAGAATCATAGACCTTTAAGGGAACACGATCATCATCCAATGAAGCCTCTATCGCCGATGGATAGCGCCTGGCTTTTGCGAAAAATACATCGGATTTTACACTGGAATTTAAGGTAGCTGCCCATGTATTCCTTTGCTTCTCATAGGTGCGATAAAGCGTCTCGAAGGCTGCTTTGCGCACACCTTGTTTATGGCTTTCCATGAAATGAATGAAGTTTCCTTTGGTTAGCTCAATCGATTGACCCGACTCATCCTCAATGCTAGGAAATTTTAAATCTGCATTATTAGCCATCGAAAAAATTGCGCCCGGGGCCTCTGCCACTTCGCTGACTTCGGCTAATAATTTTTCCTCCGCTGAGCTGAGAACGTGCTCTTTCTTACGCAGAATATCTTCAAGAGCATGGTTGTAAAGCTCCATTTTCGAAGTCTGGGCGCGGAATTCCTCTAGTCGCGCTTCCGGCATGGCCAATAATTCGGGGACGACGAAGGATGTAGCACTCCCTACCTTCACGGCTAAGGCTCCTGCTCGGTCGGTCAAGGCTTGATAGGTTGCATTGCGATTATCCTCATCCCGTCGCATACGAGCATACGAATAGACTTCCTCTATTCGTATGCTTAAGTCATCCAACCATTGGAAACACGCGATTAAGGTATCTGGAGTATCTGCTAAATGTCCTTCAAATTTTTTCCCCTCACCTAAGAGTTGCTCGATGTGGGAAAACTCTTTCTCCCACTGATCATTATTCGAAAAAATGTCTTCTAAATGCCATTTGTAATCCTCTGGAATTTCCGCTCTGGACTTCAGGCGTTGTTGTTCCACAATTTTCCCTCCTTGAAATTAATAATCTCCCTTATTATATACACCCGGATGTAAAATTACTATTTCCCAACGCGAGCCTTGTGCTTACCACATAGAATACGGCCTTTTTCCTAAGTTAATGTTAAAAAACTTAGGATCCTGCGTTATCTCTGATTGTCTATCCACCCACTTGGGAAATTGCAGGGGGTATCCAATTTCCGGGAACTCGACATCCACCGTTATCAATCCCTTGTTTTCTCCCTGATAAACATCAATTTCCCAGGTCAGTCCTGCAAAGGGAATCCGATACCGTATCTTTTCAATCGGCGGGACCAGAGATAACCTTTTGAAAGTCGAACGCTCTTCTGAAGACGATTTGGGGTTTAGCGTCTCAAATTCAAAACGGCTTCCGTCCGGATTCGTTTCCTTAATGGTGATCACGATTGAATCGTCAAGAAATCGATAACGTATCGACGGCTTTTCGCTCAAATACCCTTGTACTATATATTGGCCCTCCTGTAGTAAAGGTAAGTGCTCGGAAAAGACCAGAAATTTCCGTTCAATTTCTAAAGCCAATTCATCATCTCCTGTAATTTTAATTTTCAACTTTCTATAATAGGTTGTTCGTGATCATTATGAATTTTCCTACTTTAGATTAGAGTTTATTACATCTCCAACTACCCTAGACAAAGCGAAACAGGCAGCGTACGTTCCACTGCCTGTTTCATCCACCTTGTCCACTTATCCCCTAGAAGGTTCCCCAACCTTCCAGAGTTCATTTTACTAGATTCCATCTCCCTGCGCAAGTGTGTTTGTCCGTCCGTTATAAATTTTAGATTATCAGTTTAAACTAATGCGGAAAACGATACTTAGGAGGGACTATGCAAACTTACGATGATATCTTCCAGCAACTTGTCAGAGCAGCATATCAGGGGAACTTAAACGATGCTATTGAACGGATCCGACAATCTGGTAAGGCAAATGAAGAAAAGCTTGAGCTCCTCCTCCATCCGGAGAACCTCCCTCCTGTAGTACACCTTAAGCAGGACTGTTCTAGTTCGTCAGTCCCGTCCTCCTGCCAGGTTGCCTGTTTATTCTCTGCCATCCAAAAGGACGCGAAAGGGCAGGTCACTGTGTCTGCTGAGACGTGTGTAGGATGTGAACTATGTATCGAAAGTTGTAAAAGCGGGCATTTAGTGGATCGCAAGGATTTCATCCCCCTCTTTGAGGAACTTTCGTCTGGGAAGAATCCCGTCTATGCCATGATAGCCCCTGCTTTCATCGGTCAGTTTTCTGCCGACGTTACCCCAGGTAAATTACGCACAGCTTTTAAGAAGATAGGATTTCATGGCATGATGGAAGTTGCTTTATTCGCTGATATCCTCACTTTAAAGGAAGCCTTTGAATTCGATAGAGCTATTAAAAAAGATCAGGACTTTCTGTTAACAAGTTGTTGCTGTCCAATGTGGGTGGCAATGATTCGAAAAACTTATTCTACACTTGTCCCCCATATGCCCCCCTCCGTCTCCCCAATGGTTGCCGGTGGTCGAGTCATAAAACACCTGCATCCTGGGGCTAAAACGGTCTTCATCGGCCCCTGTCTTGCCAAAAAAGCTGAAGCAAAAGAAGCCGACATTCGAGATGCTGTTGATTATGTCCTCACCTTTCAGGAGATTACAGAGATCTTCGATGCTGCAAAGATTTCCCTGCCTACCCTTAAAGAGGATGAACGAGAGCACTCTTCACGCGCAGGGAGGATCTATGCTCGGAGTGGTGGTGTAAGCACAGCCGTCTCTGATACTCTGGCCCGACTTCGTCCAAATCGCACCATTCCCTTGCGTTCAGAAAGGGCAAACGGCATTGTTGCCTGCAAGAAAATGCTTAAAGAGATACTTAATGGTGAAATTAAAGCAAACTTCTTAGAAGGGATGGGGTGTACAGGCGGATGCGTCGGCGGACCCAAATCCTTAGTCCCGGTTGATCTGGCGACTAAGTATGTAAACGATTATGGCAATGAAGCGCCTTACGAGACGCCTGCTGATAACCCATCTGTTTTGAAACTACTGGACCTGCTTGGGTATAAAACTCTCGACTCATTTCTTGACGCCCCGGAATCGATGTTCACTCGAAAATTCTGAGCTCAAATTAGCCAACTTCGATAACTCTTGCCGTTAATGTCCAACTGTATTATGATATTAAGATGATAGTTGATAGTTATTACACTGGACCTTGACCCTGAAATAGAATTTCTGAACATCGATTTACATAACCAATGCCTAGAATAGTCGAGAACGACCATGAGGATGGTACCGCGAGGTTCTGACTCGTTCCTTAGAGTGGATGGGGATGGGGCAGACCTTTTTGTTTTTATAGAGAGGAGAGGAAAAAATGAAAAAGATGGGCTATTTAGGGCCGAAAGGCAGTTTTTCTGAGGAGGCAATCCATTTATTTTTAGCCACTCATCCAGAATTTAACGAAACACAACCTACGCTTATTCCCTTCCCAACAATTCCGCGCTTGCTAATTGCCTGTAATGAGCAGGAAATAGATTGGGCCTTTGTTCCTTTGGAAAATTCCACTGAAGGACAGGTGGGCGTAACTATGGATACGCTCGGCCAAACTGAACATCTCTTTATCACTCAAGAATTCGTCCATCCGATTGACCAATGCCTGTTAGCGCATGAACCTATGCCTCTTGAACAGATTGAAAGAGTCTATTCTCACGAACAAGCAATCGGACAATGCCGAGATTTCCTCGACAAACACCTACCGCATGCTGAACAGCTAACTTGTCTCAGCACCGCTGAGGCAGCCCACAAAATTTCCTCGATCCGAGAAAACTGGGCAGCCATCGGACCACGTCGGGCTGCTCACCTCTATAATCTTCACCTTCTTCAAGAAGGCATTCAGGATGTCACGTTAAATGCCACGCGCTTTGTGCTCGTAGGGAATAGCCTTGCGGAAATGTCCGGAGGTGAAGATAAAACATCTCTTCTAATTATGGCTGAAAATACGCCAGGGTCTTTATATCACATTTTGGGCGAATTCGATAAGCTGCATATCAATTTAAGCCGTATCGAATCTCGTCCATCGAAAAGGAAACTAGGAGAATATGTTTTCTTTGTCGACGTTGATGGCTATGTTTTTGCGCCCCCCATTCAAGATGTTCTGTGGGCATTTAAGGAAAAAAACATCTATGTGAAGCTATTAGGTTCTTATCCCAAGGCACAGCCTGATGAAACAATATTTTAGAGCGAGAGAATAAATCCTCTCGCTTTTCATTTAGGCACATATCCTTAAATTCAATCCAAAGTGGATCAATCCTGCCTCGCTAAATCTCATATAAAATGCAGTTTCATCTTCATGATTAATTTATCCTTTTTGGGTCAGAGCTGAGAGTCAATTTATTCTGGCTGGACCACAAAAGCTGTCGGTAGGTAGCGTTCACCAAAAATATTCCAAAGCTTGTTAATCACTTTTCCGTTATATATTAATTCCGAAGAAGAACCTCCATCGAGATTAGCCGCAGTGACTGCACCATAATCCATAAAGATATTGTAGAGATCGCTCATTTTTGCCCCAAGACTAGAGAGCTGTCTACCATCAATTACGACAAAAATAATCGTGCCATCCGCTTTCTGTCCGATAGCGCTTCTTGGCGCAACTCCCCATAACCCGTCGTCAAATTTACCCCGTTTTCCATCCTTTATTAAAGCCGGCCAGAAGGATACTGCTTCATATATATTTTTCTTTTTAACATCGTCTGCCGTAATTTGTCCAACGAACAGGTTCCCATCCTTATCAAGGGCTACAATGTCTGTACTTTTGTTGCCTATATTGTTATGTACAATTTCTCCATTATGTACGGTCAACCCGTCAGGGAAAGCTCCGTTTCCGGTACCTTTAGGGTCATAAAATCCTCCACCATTTATCCCAGCAACAGCTCCAGTGTCTTTAACAAAGTCACTTACCCGTTCCCCTGTGACCTCCAATTCTTTTGTCACAGCAACTTTTACCCGCTTCGGATTCTTGATTAGCATTACCTTACCTTTAAAAGACGGACCAGTAATATCTTCAATTGTAATGCCAGCTGAAGCTTCTGATTCAGTACGCTGAAATGGGGTATGCGATGTCGAATTTGCATTATTATATTTTTTCACGATTTCGCTGATTTGTTCATCCGATAGAAATGCCTTAGCAACCTGCGGGTGCATTGAAGTTAGTACAGAACCTACCGCCAAAGTCTGAATTGCATCAAAGGGACCCCAGAAAATGATAAAAGGTGCAAGTATAAGTGTTAAGATCATATTGAAAAAAATAAAGACAAAAAGTCTTTTAAACTTAAATCTTTTTTTCTTTTTGGTTTTCTTTCGTTTTTTCATTTTGCCTCCTCAATCTGATTAAATTATAGAAGAATCTGCACTAAGTAATATAATTTCTACCCTCTTCCTCAGATTTCCTCCTTATGTCAAAATTAAGTAGAATCTTTATAAAGTCCAAATAACTTGGCCTGGTCTAGTAATTTGGAAATAAAAAAATCTCCATGACCAATCTTTCATGAGAGATTCTAAATGACTTAACACCGTAACAAGTAATGTTATAGAAAGAATAAGCCCGATTGAGTCAGATTGATGTTGTATCTCTATCCTAGGGGCTCAATTATTTAAAAGGGTTTGGCAAAAATAAGCCAAACCCTTTTGATCAATCCTTCCTCAATGCACATTTTCGAAATGGTAATAAACTTCCTCCCCAAGTCGTTCCAAACCCCCGTCGACCCAAGCCCAGAGGAAGTTTATTAGCTGAGAGAAGCACTTTAGTGGAATTGCGTCAATGAGCGCAGGCGATAAGGCGTTAAGAAAAGCAACGGGACTTGTCCATGACTCAAACAGGACGTTTGAGGTTAGAGCAAGAGCACCGCCATGGATGGCAAGGTGCCGTGATGGACTGATGCCGCGGTGCCCGAAGACACTGTCTTCGCACGTATTAGCCTTCTTGCAGGATGGCAAGGAGCGGCGCACATGCAGAAAGCCCAGAGGTTTTGCTTTTTAACCTTAGCGACAAGCGAATAGCAATGGAACGTGTGCGAACACGATAGTCTCCAGTGGAGAGTATCGCCGAAGCCGCTAATCCCCAAAGTTCACCTACCGGCGTAGGATGCTAAGACACTTCCTTACCTATAAACATTTTCTGCAATAATTCTGTTATCTCCTCTGGCTCACACACATCAACTTTCTTCGCTGGCTTTTTATCTAACTCTTGTAACCCCACAGGTATTTTCCACCCAGTCAATTGACTTAAATAATCAAGGGCTTTCCATTCGTCCCCCCAACTCTCCTTTTGCTCTCCCTCTAAACCAGTTAAAACGTTCGAAGCAAATTTAAAAGGGCTTGCCGTGGAGGCAATCACCGTAAACGTTGGATCGTTCGTCGCAGAAAGATAGTCTTTATAGACTTTCACAGCGACCGCTGTATGAGGGTCAAAAACATACTGATAGGCCTTATAACTTTGGGATATCGTCTCAAATGTTTCCTCTTCATCTGCCCAGCCAGCATAGACTGTATCCTGGCATTTTTTTAGAGTAGCTGGATCTACAGTAAACGACCCTTGGTTACTCGCGTCATACCATGACTGAATCTTCTTAGCATCTCGTCCACTCATTTCATAGAGAAAACGTTCAAAATTACTGGATACCAAAATATCCATCGAAGGTGAAATCGTTTGGAAAAAGTCACGCTGGCTTTGATAAACCCCGGTTTTAAAGAAATCTGCTAAAACATTATTCTTATTAGAAGCACAGATAATCCGGTCGATCGGGAGACCCATGCACTTAGCATAATAAGCCGCTTGCAAATTTCCAAAGTTTCCAGTTGGAACTACCACATTCATCTGGCCTCCCGGAGCAATGTTTCCCTGCTCCACTGCCCGCAAGTAGGCCCAGAAATAATAAACGATTTGAGGCAGAAGTCGTCCCCAGTTAATCGAGTTAGCTGATGAAAAAATCAGCTGTTTTTCCAATAACTTCGCCTTCAGGGCATCTGAGGCAAAAATATGTTTTACAGCTGTTTGACATTCGTCAAAGTTCCCCTTAACCGCAACAACATGGGTATTCACCCCTTCTGTCGTTGTCATCTGACGTTCTTGAACAGGGCTCACGCCACCCTCGGGATAAAAAACAACAATATGCATGCCTGCTCTATTTTTAAACCCCTCTAAGGCAGCCTTTCCAGTGTCACCGGATGTTGCCACGAGAATTAAGACGTCTTCATCACGGTTAAAAAGTTTAAGGCTAACTTTCAACAAGTCTGGCAACACTTGCAGCGCCATATCTTTAAATGCAGCCGTGGGCCCATGCCAGAGTTCCAAAACTCCAAAATTCCCTACTGAAACCAGGGGTACCGGGTTTGACCCGTCAAACGTTCCGTCGGAATAAACGTTTACAATTTCAGAGAGGATGTCCTCGGAGAAATCCGGCAAATATGGCATCATAACGCGCTTTGCTACGTCACGATACGATAACCCTTGAAGATCCAGCCAATTCAAGGCGGGAAAGGATGAAGGAACAAAGAGTCCCCCGCTAGGTACCATTCCTAATGTAATCGCTTGTGATGCCCTCTGACCAGAAAGATTACCTCGTGTGCTTTCGTACAATACGTTTCCCTCCTTGACGATAACTTTATTATTTATTTACAATCTATCCGCTGTATATTCGCCGTTTATAGACAAATTTCCTCCCTGTAAAGACAAAGGTCTTTATTAATAGCATTTTTAGCAAAATATCACAAAAAATTCATAGGTTAATGGAGGAAAGTATAATTCATGTGTTGAATATCTTGTAATCAATCCTACAAATGCTTGAAAGGCGGACCAGGAATGTCTGAGTATACAATTCGTAGATATCGCCAAAGTCTGATTCTGGGACTTATCGGGGTCATTAAAAAACTTTTTCCAGACGAACAACTGAAAATTGCCTACTCCATTCTTGACGGTCTCTATTGTGAGCTTGAAGACTCGTTAATCTCTTCAAGAGAAGCCCAGAAGATCCAGGCTCATTTGCGAGACTGGGTTTTAGCAGACCAGG
>NZ_AGAF01000269.1 GCF_000224515.1 Desulfosporosinus sp. OT
CCATCACTTATGAAAGTCGGAAAGACAATTTGTATGATTGCCATATAGATAATCATGAAATTATTACGATTTATCCTCCTCTTAGCCGAACAGGATCTCTGAAATATTTCGAACTGATCCATTTTCCACCGGGATTCATTCTGCTCTTCCCTAATGCCAATCAAGCCAAGACGATATCTCCTTTTATTCCTCCAGAGAAACTCTCATCAACTTTTTCTGAAACCCAACGTTGGTTGGAAAACTTACACCTTTCCAATGTCCAAGATGTAAATTCTATTATTGCTGCCAAAGGTTCACAGGACTTAATCTGTTTGGCTGAAGCCTTACATGAGAAGAAAATATCCTCCATTGCTGATAGGATCTTTGAGCAGCGCAACGTGCGCGTAATTCTTATATCAGGGCCATCTTCTTCTGGTAAGACGACCTTTGCCCAACGGCTGTCAACCCAACTACGCGTCAATGGCCTTCGCCCTGTTGCCCTATCCTTAGATAATTACTTCCTGTCGCGAGATGAAACTCCTCGAGATGCCTCCGGTCAATACGATTTTGAAGCCTTAGAAGCCCTTGATTTACCTCTCCTTGATGCCCATTTGAATGCCCTTATCAAAGGGGCAGAAGTTGAAACACCGCTGTTTGATTTTGTATCCGGTCGGCGGTTCCCCACAGGTAAATTGATGCATATGAGTTCTGATGAAATTCTTGTGATTGAAGGGATCCATGCCCTAAATCCACACTTGGCACCATCGCTTGATCGGAATCAAACGTTTAAGATTTATGTAAGCGCCCTTTTTCAACTCAATATTGATGCCTATACTAGGGTCTCCACCACACAGGTTCGCCTAATCCGCAGACTTGTTAGAGACGATAAATTCCGAGGAATTAATCCTGAACGAACACTAGCACAATGGGAAAGCGTCCGACGAGGAGAAAATAGCAATATCTTTCCTTATCAGGAAGAAGCCAATGTGATGTTTAACTCTAGCCTATTATATGAACTTAATGCCCTCCGTCCCAATGCCGAACATTTATTAAACTCCATAATACCAGAATCCCCTCATTACAAAACGGCCGTTCATCTCTTAACTCTATTATCTTTTTTTGACCCCTTGGACATCTCGACAGTACCCTTTAACTCAATTCTAAGGGAATTTATGGGCGGTAGCGCCTATCGCCTATAAATGTAGAGGTTTAGACCCTAAAATAAAGCAAAGTGCGAAGAGGGATTCTCTTCGCACTTTGCTTTGAACGATCACTAGCCTAGAACTATTGATCACTGGCCAGCTTTCCTGCATTGGCATAATTTTCCTTAGGCATGTCACGAATGATAATCGAGACTCTTTCTGCAGGCGCCCCAGTTGCTTCCACAATTGCCTGAGTGACCTTCTCTACAAGTAATCGTTTCTGGGCCAGTGTACGGCCTTCCAATAACTCAACTTGCACAATTGGCATTGTTTTCACCTCCCTCCAAACAACGCTTGACATGATCCACTAAAATTTCTGCACTTTTTCGATTTGTCGCCAAGGGGACATTATGAACATCACAAACACGCAATAAGGCAGAGATATCCGGTTCATGGGCTTGAGCGGTTAAAGGATCGCGCATGAAGATAATCATATCTAAACTTTGTGTGGCGACTAGGCTACCAATTTGTTGATCTCCTCCAATTGGGCCAGACAAAAGCGCAGTTACCGATAATCCGGTATGTTCTCTAATCAATTTCCCCGTTGTCCCCGTTGCCGTTAATTCACACTGAGCTAAGACATCTTTATGTTTTTTGGCGAAGGCTATCATTTCCGCTTTTTTTTCATCATGTGCAACTAAAGCTATTTTAAACATATATTCTCCTTACTATCCTTCTTGCTTTTGGCTGCATCCGTTAGACCTCCTCGGTCTGTTTCAGTAATTCCTGGGAAGCCCCTGAAATTAAAAAGGTAAGCTTACGCCGCTCGGCAAGTCGGTAAATTTGTTCGGGTTGCTTAATCAATTGATCCTTTTCAGCGCGAACACACTTTTTAATTGCATGTTCTAACCGAAGTGCATCACTCCAAGTGCTTACCTCCCAAGCTTGGGCCAAAGAAACAGGCAGATGCGCGGCTGTGTATTTAGCCCCATGGCCTCCTGACGCACCATGGTTATGCTCTCGCAACCTCCGCCTAAGGTCCGTCGTTGCTCCCGTATAGATAGTATTGTTACCACATCGTGCCAGGTACACCCAATATCCCATTTTTACTCCTTTGGCCAAAACTCAAAAACAGGACGACTTGACAAAAGCTTCAACTCAAAACATAAGTCTAAATATTTCTGAAGCCCTGAGATTAGATTATCACTTAAGCTGTAATCAAATTGATTAAAATAATCTCGCCAAAAATCCAGCGATCCTCCAAGCATTGTTTGGCACGTCTTAACAATATCCTCTAGGTTAGACAGTGCCTTAGCCTTAGCGTCCAAAAGTAAACGATAGACAGTTAATACTTCTTCGCCTCGCTCTGAAATCAGCCTTTTAGGGAAAGCCCAAACGGCATAAGTCATGGAGCAGCCCGTATGATGAAGCCATTCTTCACCTAGATCATAGATATAACAATCTGGATGAAGAAGCGCTGCTTGAATGGCAGCATCTGCGATCAGAAGCGCCGCATCGGCCTTAGCAAACATCCCCTGAAGATCGGAGGGCATAGTCAAATAACGTGGGGTTACACCATAGTAATGATGGAGCAAAATTTTTGTTAAATTGACAGAAGTTGCTGATGTATTTGTCAGAGCAACCGTCCTGCCATCCAAATCCTTCAAAGCAACCTTCGAGAATAAAAGGATCGACCCTACCCGGCCTTTGGTAGAGACCGAAAGGTTTGGCAACATCGCATAATCTTTCCAATGTTCGCCATAAGAAAAGGCACTAATCGGAGCCATATCAATTCGCCCATCAGCCAACATAGCATTATGCCCCGTGGGTTCAGCGGTCACAGACTCCAGTAAAGGATGCTCTCTCTGTAAAAAATAGAACATCGGTAACATATTAGTATTCGGGTTATGTCCAATGCTAATCATGCGAATACCCCCATATGCAAGTAATAACCTCTTGTATCAGATCAAATAACTCCTCAGGGTTATACGCAGTGTGTTATTTTAAGGTATTGTGTAATTCCCCAATAGCTTGGATCTTGACGATAACTTCATCCCCTGGCTGCATCGGGCCAACCCCTTCAGGTGTTCCGGTCAGCACAACATCTCCAGGTAATAGCGTCATGACTTGAGAGATGAAGCTCACGAGTTTTGGCACAGAATTTATAAAATACTGGGTATTGGAAGACTGTTTCACTGCACCATTAAGCAAAAGTTGGATATCTAACTGGCTTGGATCGATATCAGTTACGACCCATGGACCGATTGGGCAAAACGTATCAAATGATTTTCCACGAGTCCATTGTCCATCTTTTTTTTGCAAATCCCTTGCAGTAACATCATTAGCACATGAATAGCCAAAAATAGCTTTTGCGGCTTCAGCCTCTGTACCACCTTTAATAGTACTCCCAATAATCACAGCGAGCTCAGCTTCATAGTCTACTTGCTGACTGATTTTAGGATAAATAATATCCGCCTCTGGACCAATAACACAGGTTGGCGCCTTCAAAAAAATAACAGGGTCTTCAGGTAACGAATGGTTCATCTCTTTGATGTGCAAAGCATAATTGAGCCCGACACAGACTACTTTACTTGGCTCTGTAGGGGCAAGCAAAGTGACCCCATCTAAAGGTAACCAAATATCAGTTAGTTTACTATTGGAGTCAAGGAAAGTCCCGTCCAAAAGCCGTATCTGCTCCCCTTCGACAACTCCATACCTAATCTCATTTTCAGTGTTCTTGAAGCGAACATATTTCATCACGCTCAACCCTTTTCTATTTTCTGATGGTGTCGCCTATCCTATTCTCCTTGCGAGTAAACTTCATTAAGCTTCTTCGCGTTTCGAAATATATTCTAACACGAAAGGAGGTTAATAAGAAGCTTGGGAAGAGAATTTATTTTTAACTCTTGAGTGCTTGGTACATCTTGCAAACAACCGTTAATGGGCATTCTTCACAATTCGGTTTACGAGCAACACATATTCGTCGACCATGAAAGATCAAAAGATGATGGACTTGTGTCCATCTCTCTCTTGGGAAGATCCGCAGCAGTTCTTCCTCAACTTTTTCCGGTGTTTTCCCATTGGCTATACCTAAACGATGCGCGACACGAAAAACATGCGTGTCAACAGCTAGCGCCGGAATTCCAAACGCATTACTCGCCACAACATTGGCCGTTTTACGCCCCACTCCGGGAAGTTTTCTCAACGAATCTATATCATTGGGTACTAGTCCCGCAAAGTCCTCAACGATTACCCTACAGGCTGCAAGAATGTTTTTAGCTTTATTATGATATAAGCCAAGGGAGCGAATTCTGTTTTCGAGTTCTATTTGCCCTAAAGCTAGGATCTCTTCAGGAGTATTCGTTTCGGCAAACAGGGAAACGGTGACAAGGTTCACTCTTTCATCAGTGCATTGCGCAGATAATATGGTGGCAATCAAGAGTTCAAAAGGAGTACGAAATTCAAGCTCACAGTGAGCATCCGGAAACCGCTTCTGTAAGGCCTCAAAAATGATATTCGCTTCATAGGAAGAAATCTCTGACATGTTCGTAAAACCTCCAGAGTGGTTAGCCTAAAACTTCTTGAATAAAAATAGTACGCTTTTCCACCATATTGTATTCTTTAATTACATTTTGCCCGAATTCCGATTCATCAAATACTCGAACTATAGGCCGAGCTGGCATGCTTAAATTTTGATCGACAACAACTCCAATTTCTCCGGTAGTCAATCTCACAGTTACTCCGGTCGGGTAAGCCGCAATATTTTTCAGGAATAACCGAACCATTTCTAAAGGGTAAAGTGTGCCCGCGAGGCCCATTAAAATTTCACAAGCTTCATAAGGCATAATCCGCTTTTCATCACTGTAGTCGGATGTAAGCCGATCATAGAGATCTGCAATCGCCACAATCTGAGCCAAAGGGTGGATTTCCCCTTCCTTGAGGTGCCGAGGATACCCGGTGCCGTTCATATGTTCATGGTGCTGAAAAGCAATATGGGCAACGACCAAACTAAGATCTTTACGTTTTCGAAGATCCTCAAAACCTAAAATTGTATGTGTTTTAACGAGTTCTATTTCTTCGGGAGTTAAATTAGCGGCTTCATTAAATAATTTCTGATCCAATTGCACCTTACCAGTATCGTGAAGAATCGCACCAATGGCCAAGGTATCTAGTTTCTCACGATCTAAGAACATGGCCTTCCCTAAAACTGTTGAAAGAACGCAGACATTGACAGAATGAGCAAAGATCTGGTTATCGAAACTTCGCATATCCATCATGTTTACTAGGATATCCTTTTTAAACAAAATTTCTTCAACAATTTTACTAATGATTTTTTTTAATTCAAAGCCATCAAGATTTTTTCCTAACCGAACTGCTCGCATGCTTTTTTCTAAAATCCCCATAGCTTGGCGACGATTTTCTTCACTAATAACATCTTCGACTATAACGTCATCAAAACGATCGTCTTCAATGTAGAGAATGGATATCCCCATATCTCTTAATTTAGCTATGTATAACGGAGTAAGTTTAACTCCCTTGCCTAACAGGACTCTGCCTGAACTTGAGAAAATCGTTTTACCTAATATATCTCCAATCTTTAACGAATTAACTCCTACTTGCCGCACTTAGAGGTTTACTCCTTCCTATTGAAGAACATTTTAGCTACTTGGTATTAATACAATCCTATATCATTTTTTGTTTTTTTCCCAGTCCCGACCTGAGAATAATAATGACGATTATAAAGCTTGGGAGTATACTTTAAAAAGTATATTTTTTAAGTGAGGTATTAAACGAATGTGGCTTAATCTTTTCATTATCTGTACACTAGGTTTCTCAGCTGCAGCGGTCGACGCAATTGCCGGAGGAGGAGGACTCATTAGTCTTCCCGCATTATTATTAGTTGGTGTGCCCCCCCATCTAGCCCTTGGAACGAATAAATTTTCAGCATCCATGGCTTCTTTAAACAGTTCTATTACGTTCGCACGCTCTGGTAAAGTGCACTTACCGCTAGTAAAGTGGCAAATTCCTTTTACTTTAATCGGTGCACTCCTTGGTGCTTGGGCCGTTCTTAGGGTCAGCTCCGAATTTTTAAGTAAAGCAGTCTTAGTTTTAATTTTATTCGTAGGAATTTATACCCTGCTACATAAAAATCTAGGCATGGAGAACAAATTCAAAGGACTCGATCCTCTTCATATATTTGTGGGGTGTCTATTTGCGCTGGCCTTAGGATTTTATGACGGATTTTTTGGTCCTGGGACGGGGTCCTTCCTTATCTTTTCTTTCATCGCACTTTTCGGCTTTGACTTTGTTGTTGCCTCAGCAAATTCTAAAGTTTTGAATTTCACTAGCAACGTCGCTTCTCTTCTCCTCTTCGCCTGCAATGGAAAGATTCTCTTGTCCTATGGAATTCCAATGGCCCTCTTCATGATTTTAGGATCTCAGGTTGGAACGCGACTTGCCATAAAACGTGGAGCAAAACTCGTCAAACCGATTTTTCTTGTGATGTCTTTGTTAGTAGCTGCCAAACTCATTTATCAATATTTATAGCTCTCAACAGCTAGAACAAGCAAATCTGACAATATCCAATTTTTCAGTTCAAGCTCTAGTAAATAAATCAACTCCCTAATAGGAAACTAGGCATTGCTAGTCTCCTATTAGGGAGTCTCTTTCTTTAGCCGCCCTAATAGTTATTACTCTCTATTATACTAAAGCTGCCTATTTCGGCAAAACCATCTATTTTGGGTCCTTGTTCCAATCCACTGGATGACTTGGGTAACCTTCCGGCTGCTGAAGTACCGGATGTTGATCATCTGCTAATCCATACAGTTGTATTCTTAGCCAGTTTGACCCAGTACGAGCACTGATTAAAAGGTATCCTTGCGTATCATTGCGAAAACGAAAATCAAGTATTCCAAAAGAAACGGTCGCATCTTGTCCCTTTAATACATACGATACTGGCAAAGAATGAGTATGTTTCTCTACGACATTCAAATGAGCCTGGCGAACAGCTTGCAAGAGAGTACTAGAGTCTTGGCATATCCCTCCGCCATCTCCTTTAATCATAGAGCGATCTACAAAAATTAATGCTGGCAAATACCCAGCAGCCTCTGTCCGTTCTCCGACAACGTCGTTGAAAGAAAAAACTTGGCCTGGTGCAATTAACCTATTATTCAAAGCTATAGCCGCTAAGCGCAAATTTTTAGTGCGTGGCACATCTTGAGGACTAAAATACGTTGTGTAATCCCCCATGATATTCTTAATTTTCGAAAGGTCAGATGCACCCGGTAGAGCAGGAACATCGTTTACAATAAGTGCCACTCGCTTCTGTTCATGCTCATGTTCAATTCTCAACCAGGTTCCTTCAATATCCAATTTTTGCCCTGGTTCTCCATCTTTTTTTTGCAATCTGCCATCCGAATAGCTAATGGTAGCAGGATGCATAGGTTTGTTAATAATACCACCTAAAGACTGCAACTGGGCAATAATTTCTTCTCTATTTAACTCTAGAGTATTCGGCGAGATTATTAGGAATGGACGTGTTAAACTATGAATTAAATCAGAAAACCAAAAACCTGTTGTGGCCTGAAACACTTGATCCAACCATTTTTCAATCTCCGCATAAGAACGATCCAACTTCAATGGATAATCATGTCCTCTAAAAGTGACAATCTTGGGAACCTTCTCTTTTAATTGAGTCGAGACCTGAGTTCTACTCAATCCAGAAAAGTCTTGACCCCAAATGATTAAACCTGACGGTGCCAGATCATGCGTGTTGCCATAAGCTACAACAGTCCCTAACCCCAAGGTAACACAAAATTGTAATAGTAACGCCGTCATTAGAAGTCTTTTCTTTTGCATGCCAATATCTCAGTTCCCCTAGTTTTTTTGTAGATGGGAGGTGACTTCCATCAATGTACTCCTCGTCATAATTTGGTTTACAACATTAGACGTAATGCGTTCCCCTGCCCGCAATATTTCACCATTGTCCAGAACAATATCTTTTTCTACCACTTTGTCAATGAAGTATTGCAGTTGACGTTGCTCAAAAAGGTTAAAACCAGTTTCTCGCTCTCCAACAGGCTCTGGTTCTTGAGTAGTTTCTGGTTCGACAACAAAGTCTAATTCCGTTACAAGCTCTATTTCCCTTGCCGATTCTGTTTCTTCAATTAAATCTATTGCGACTGGTGTTTGAATCGGATCTTGAAGGCTGAATTCCATAACGTCATTGGTTGGATGCGACGAGGCTCCTTCGACGATAAGTAACTCTTTGCCTAAAGTAATGATTTGCTCTGCTCCGACTTCATGCGTTTCATCGTCTGATTCAAAAAGACAAGCAGCAATTAGGCCCGTTTCTTCATCAATGAGCACTTCTTTCACTTCTCCAATGAGTTGTCCTTTTTTCGTCAATACCTGGGTTCCTAAAACACGAGTGTCTTGCTTTAACAAATTCTGAGCTTCAATATTTTGAGCGACATCTTGAATAACTCCAGGATGGGGTATCGTGATAGCAAATTCCCCCAGTCCTAAGACGTCCTTGAAGGCAATGACCTTTGCACCCAAATAATCCGTGGGTTGATCAATAATTATAAAATCTAGCGTTTTCCCCTGCGGATTTAGAACAAGATCCTTCACAACTCCTACTTGAATTCCGTCCGAAATACTGATAATACGCAACCCGATAATTTCCCTTGTTGGCTTCATCGGCGAACTAGCCCCCCTATTATTATTCAAACATTTTGTGGAGATCCTCTTTTGTCATCCAGGCATCAAATTGATTACGAAGTTGGTTATTAAATTGTGGTAAGTACTTTTGGACATACGCTTCCAAATGGGTTAACGCATAATCATGCTCCCCCAAAATGTTCCAAAGCCAATAACAGTCAATCATTAAATAGAAAGCCAAATCGGGCATCGGGTCAAGAGCTAAAGCCCTAGAAAAATAGAAAGCTGCCTGTTCATAGTTGTCTAAATATTTTTCTTTGAATCCCAATTCAATGAGTTCATCGATAGATATTACTAAGGCCAATTCTCCTCTATTAACAGGACTTTCTGTAGTAACTGTTTTAACCTCGTCACCCGCTTCAATTGTTTCAACTGTGTTCATTTGTAGCTGTTCAATTATCTCTTCACTACTATGATTTTCCGGATATACATTTATTGGGGAATCCAAGGCTTTGTCCTTCGTTTCGGCTTTTTGTACTTTAGGCCATAGCGTGACCGAAATAATCAGCATAATTATGGAGACAATCCACCAAATTACCCACCCAGACCGAAGAGCCCAAGGAAATAGCATGACATCCCCACACAAAAATAAGGCTATCAAAAATGCTTTCCATTTGGTTAACCCCAATACTCGAGCTCGACAAGTTAAAAACGTTATAAATGGAATACTTCCCAAAATAACAGTGATTTCATAAGCCTGAATATGGGTTCCCCCCTTCATCCTGCACGATACTAGTTTTAAATTCGACAGAAGTCTCGTTTCTCCTTCTTCTTATGCTACCGATTTGAAAGGCTTTATATAAATTGCACAAGCTACCATATCTTCCTTCATGGTAAAAGACTATAATTATCAAAGGATTATTCGTATTGGAAGAGAATACTAGCTATAGAAGTTAAATGCATACCTATTACATACGGGACCTGCTAAGCGCTAGATTCCGTGTTTGATCTTGATTTGGGAGGCTTAGCTATGCCGCGAGATAAACAAACTGATCCTGAAGATATCTCTAGTTTAAAACAAAAAATCGAGATCTTAGAAAGCCAACTCGAAGAGATTCGCTTACAAACTCACGTCCTTTTAGACATTGCACGTGCTCTTAACGCTTCTCTCGATACACGAGTTATTGCTACCAATATTATTAGCGCCATTGTTTCGCTTATTGGTATTAATCAAGCGAGTGTTTGTCTTTATAATGAAAAAACACAAGACTTTGAGGTTATCGGCGTGTTTGATTCAGGTACCCTCTCCCCTCAGATACCACCTCATCTCGATCTCTCATTTCTCAAGAAAGTCTTAGCTGAAGGGGTAACCTATTACCGTTCACCTCAGGATTTACGGGATTGGGAATGGATCTGTTGCCTGCCTCTTCAAAACGCACAACACAAAATCGGAAGTATTAATATTCATTCCATTCGCCAACCGGAAATCACTTCCGAGCAAATGGAGTTTTTAGAAACCGTTGCCGGTCATGCCTCCTCTGCTTTGGAAAATGCTCTACTGTATGCCTTTGTTGAACGGGAATCAATCACCGATGGGCTAACAGGAGTATATAATCATCGTTATTTCCAAAAACGATTGCGCGAACAAATCTCACTATGTCAACGCCGTAAGCGTTCAGTTACTTTCGGCTTACTTATCATCGATGTTGACAATTTTAAACTTTTTAATGACCGCTACGGTCACCAATTTGGTGATGCTGTACTTCAAACCATTGTGAGAGAACTTCAAAGTAATTTACGAGAAGGAGACCTTATTGTTCGCTATGGCGGAGAAGAATTTGTCATTCTAGTACCTGAAACCACCGAGAAAATAATCTTGCTAATCAGTGAGAAAATTCGTGAAGTTGTTGAAAGAACCTTGATTCATTACCCACCAACAAACGAGGACGTATCCGTTACGGTGAGCATCGGAGCAACGCTCTGGCATCCTTCAGATTCTCCCGCCTCATTAATTTCTAGGGCAGACCATGCCCTTTATAAAGCTAAAAGAACAGGTCGAAATCAAAGTGTCTTTGAATAGCGCTCCCCTAAACCCTTATTGTATAACGCAGAGAAGCACTAATTCTTATTTTAGGAATTAGTGCTTCTCTGCGTATAACAAGCTATTTGCAACTATTCATATAGACTATACTTCAACAATCCTAGACAAAGGTCCTCGTTTTCTTGGTATACGGCGAATCGATTTTACAAGTTGATAACACGAGGTTGTAATGACTGCAGCGCATCCTAAGAGAAACCCACCTATCATCAGCACGAGAATCCAAGCCAGCATAAACAACACCCCTTTCGCACACATCACATTTAACTATGATATATCTCGATTATCATTATATCAGATCAAGATGAAAAGGGATAGTGATTGTGTTCACTTTCCTAAAGTCCGACTTTTCTTTCTATTTTTTTCGCTCTTGCTCTTAACCCCAGATACTACCAACTTCTTCATAAGGCACTTGTTTTCGTGTGAAGTCATCCAGCCACTTTCTGAATAACTCAGTTTCTTGTTCCGGCACATGGACAACAAGTTTGATAACTTCACTAAATTCCTCTTTATCGGTAATCCATGAATGTTGATAGAGCTGATATTTAAGCTGCTCATACCATTCATAAGGCACTCGCAAAGCAAATGCCTGATAAAGAGTTAATTTCTTTAATTCAGTCTCACTTAAAACTTGCCGGGCAGTGCCACCATAAGCCCTAGACAGTCCGCCTGTCCCAAGAAGTATTCCTCCAAAATACCTGACAACAACCACCAAAATGTTCCAAACGTTCCGGTGTTGCAAAATATCAAGCACGGGGCGTCCACCCGTCCCTTGCGGTTCACCGTCATCGGAAGACTTCTCAATAAAACCATCATGTAATCGATAGGCATAGACATAATGACGCGCATTTGGGTAATCTTCACGAATCTTGAGTATTGATTGTTCTATTTGCTCTAACGTTGTTAGAGGTACAGCAACCGCAATGAAACGAGATTTTTCAATCACTTGTTCACTTGTAATCACTTGAGATAACGTATAAAAATCTTCCACTGTTACATCCCCTATATACGAGTCTGCGCTTTAACAAGAAACGAGTCAATATCTATTATAAAACGCTCATGTTTTCCTACGCCAATCTGTCCTACTTCATCATAAACCTCTACTGAAAAAACCATACGTCGGCGGTCTATTTCGATAAGTTCAGCAGTTGCAGAAACTTTAGCTCCTAGTGGAGTTGCTGCAGTATGCGAAATATTTAAAGCAGTACCTACACTCGATTGCCCTGCTGGCAAATTCAGGGCATTTACAGCTGCTTGCTCCATGAGTGCCACCATTGCTGGTGTTGCGAAGACCTCTAAGTGTCCACTACCCATGGCCTTAGCAGTATTCAAAGAAGTTACAATCGTCTGAGCCTGCCCACGAACCCCAAGCTGTAAATTCATAATTATCACATCCTTGTGACTATATTTTACATAATTGTACCACGAAACAAACAATAGCGTTGTGTAAATTTCACAACGCTATTGTTTGCTATTCTCGGATTAATTTTGATGCTGCCATTACATTCTTGCAATCCAATAGCCAATATAACCAACAACAACAATTCCAATAACATGAACGACCCACCAACCTGTACGAAACATTCCCCAGACTCCTAAGTCGATGCGTTCACGTATGTCACCCATTTTTTTCACCTCTTATTTTAATTTTAATGGTGAGCGGGGCCTTGTGAAATTTCACTAAGTGCATCTCCTGCTTCATTAATGTGGATTTTTTCAATAGCCAGGTCACCGATGGCTACAATACCCAATAATTTTCCTTGTTCCACGACCGGTAACCTTCTAATTTGATATTTTGACATCAAATCAGCTGCCTCATGTACATCTTGATTAGAAGTCACGCTTTTGATATTTGTACTCATGATATCCTTAGCCGATGTGCTCTTGGTATCTCCCCCGGTCGCGACAACGTTCAGAACAATATCTCGGTCGGTAATGATTCCAACCAATTCATTTCCTTTACAAATTGGAATAGAACCGACATCGTCTTTCTTCATTAACCTCGCAACCTCGACAATTGAGGCATCCGGAGTAACCCAATCAACTGAACTCGTCATAACTTCACGCACTTTCATACTTTAACTCCTCCTAGAATGATTTTTATTTTAGCAACGCTAGTATAAACATCTTCTCTAAAAACCATGCTGGGTATTATTGTCTTAAATCACAAAAACCGCCAAAGCGGTTTTTATCTTAGCATCCCTATTTAGAGTTAACGTTTAAGTTAATTGAGTGCGCTTCTTTTGAGACAGGATGGTATGGAACACTGGTCACTAGAATACTTTTGCGGAAAAGTAACATTAATTTCATTAACTGCCCCGTTTGATTATGAAGAAGATTTTGCCATAATCTTTCCGGAACATATTCCGGAATGGCTACGGTAATTGTGTCAAAATGTCCTTTCTTCTCCACTCGATCAATATAATTCAAAAAGTCGTGGACAGTAGCACGATATGGAGAATCGACAATTTCTAAAGGGATTTCTATGTGATGTTCCTTCCAATGCTTAAGCAACTTTGCTGCTCGATTGGGGTCAGATGCTACATGAACAGCCGTAACCTGAGGGGTCAAAGCATAGGCATATTTCAATGTTTTTAATACAATCAGATTTAAGTCATAAACTGGGACAATCACTTTATTGCGATAGTCTGCCAATTCAACATGTGCTCTTCGCCGCTTTAATTTTGTCACATGCCTCTGAAAACTTTCTAGTGCTTCTGTAGTGACCTCTACTTCCCGGATTTCACACTTATAAACGTGACGAATAGCTCGGAACATCAAAACAAGAAGAGGCATGATCACAAGAATAATCCATGCTCCTTGCCTAAACTTCGTCGTAATAAAAACAATCAAAACCAGGAATGAAATGACTCCTCCAAAGCTAAATATCGCAAAGTCGACCAGCCACTTTTCTCCTCTTTCTTGCCACGTATGTTTAGCCAGACCGGTACCTGTGAGGGTAAACGAAATAAACACCCCAATAGCATAGAGCGGAAGCATCGAATGAGTGTCTCCATGGAATACAATAATGAGCAGACTAGACACTAGAAACAACGTCCAAATCCCTACGCTATAAACAAGACGGTCCCCTAAATTTTTAAAATACCTCGGCGCGTATCCATCTCGGGCCATTAAACTCAACAAGATCGGTAACCCCGCATAAGGGGTACTCGAGGCAATGACAAGAATAGCTGCGGCTGTGCCCATCAAGATGAAATAAGGAATAGTCTTTCCAAAGATAATTACGCCCAATTGATTTAGAACGGTGTTTCCTTCAGCCGGGACAAGGTGGTAGGCTCCAGCTAAATATGTCAGCCCAATTAATCCCAAAGAAACAATAACGCCCAAAATCATCAAAGTGTGGATGGCACGCTTTTGGGCTGGCTTTTTAAAGGCCGCAACCCCATTACTTACCGCTTCAAACCCAGTTAAAGCTGTTGTACCGCCTGCAAACGCTCGCGCTAAGATAAACCAGGTTATCCCATTAGCTGAGGACGCTGCAATATGCCCTGTTGCTACTGCCGAAGGTGTTACGCCATGGACTAAAATCTCAACCAAACCCGTTCCGATTAAAAGTGCTAAGGTAGCAATATAAAGGTATACAGGCAAAGCAAATAGTCGTGCAGATTCTTTTAAACCACGTAAATTAACCCACGCCATAAAAATGATGATTAAACAATCTGCGAGAACTTTATGTTCAGTCGGAGCTAACCACGGAAAAATCCCAGTCAAATTCTCTATAGCAGAGCTAACACTAACAGCAACAGTCAAAATGTAGTCGAGCGTTAAACTCGCACCTGCAATAAGACCATAGTTCTCACCGAGATAAGCTCTTGCAATAGTATATGACCCACCACCTTCCGGATATTTCTGGATTGCTTTACGGTAAACAAGAAAAATACTAATCACCAGTAATACGATGGCAATAGAAATTTTCAAAACATAAGCATAGCCCAAAGAACCAGCCAAAAGAAGGATATAAAGAATCTCATCCGGCGCATATCCCTCTGAAGAAATAATGTCCGAACCAAAAACTGGGACCCCGCCTGAAACCCCAACTTTAGCCTCCTCAGCGTTTTGGGTCGCCAGCGGATGGCCAAAAATAGCTGTGCGAATTCTTAACCATAATAATCTATTATTATTAGCCATCAGAAAAAGCCGCCTTCTTTCTGCCACTGAATTAATGGCCAAAACTCACATTACTCTTTCTTTGGTTTTGTACCTGAAACGATGGCAACAACACCGCCGGCCAAATTATCGAAACGTGTTTCGATCAGCCCACACTCTGCGAAAATACGGACCAGCTCTTCCTGAGCAGGAAATTCTCGAGCTGAGTCATGTAAATATTGATAAGCGCTAGCCTTTTTAGCCCATATTTTGCCCATTAAGGGAACGAGTTTTTCAAAATAGACCCAATAAGCTTGTTTGAACACAGGGAAAGATGGTTTAGCCATATCCAAGGATACAACCTTTCCACCGGGTTTAACGACACGCACCATCTCTCGGATTCCTTGTCTTAAATCCGGCAAATTTCGTAATCCCCAACCCACCGTTACCCCATCAAACGAACCCTCTGAAAAGGCAAGTTCCATTGCATTTCCTTGGATAAATTGAATACAGTTCAGGTTAGGTGACTGTGTTAATGAATGTTTAGCGACATCCAACATTTTTCGAGAGAAGTCTAATCCTGTAACTTTTCCTTTTGGGCCAACAACTTTTGCCAGTTCCATAGAAAGTTGCCCTGTCCCACAACAAACATCAAGCATATGCATACCGGGCTTTGCTCCGACACGTTCCACTGCAATCCGTCGCCACCGTTTATCCATTCCTAGGCTCATTAAACTATTCATTAAATCATAATGGGTAGCAATTGAATTAAAAGTCTCTTTGACATATGTTGATTTATCTTTACCTGCAAAATCCATCGTTTATCTCCCTATCCATTGGTTCTTTATTTTTAAATAGTATTTCATTCCTTTAAATAGTACGCGATGATTGCCCCCTTGTCTAGGTCCCTGCATTATCTAAGCCACAAATAAACGATCTCAATCAATATTGTAAATTAAAATTCTAAATTGTACTTTATTAAAAATGCTTAAACCGTTATACTGTTATTAGCATCATGATGTTATTAGCACTATGCTGTTATTAGCACTATGCTGTGATAAACAGTATTAGGAGGTGAATCATTGATCCAGTCAAAACAAAGTCGTCATACGAATGCTTTCATTCTTCTTTTTTTGGAGGAGTTATCTGTGGCCTATGGTGCTCAAATTTTCTCTCACTTACAGTCAGAATTGCCTTATTGCTTATCCGATAGTCCAAGCGTTTACCGTGCCCTTCAGGAAATGGAAGAAAAAGAGTGGGTGAAATCCAATTGGGAATCTTCGCAGACCGGTCCTCCGCGCAAATGGTATAGCATTACTCACAAAGGACGAGCGGCCCTTCATCAGTATGCCGAAGACATTGTACAACGACAGGCTAATTTAAATTTCTTTCTTAAACACTATGCTGCATTAAACCAGACGAATTTATAATGCATAGCTGAAAGGAGCCTCACATTATGAGTCCCACAAAGCCTATAAAATATTCAACGATTAGTATACTTTCTTTAGCTCATATGCTAAATGATATGTACAGTAACTATTTACCTCAAATGCTTCCGTTTCTGGTCGCCGCTACAGCGCTTACTACCACTCGGGCTGCCATCCTAGTATCAGTGTTCACCATCAGTTCCTCCTTCATTCAACCACTCTTCGGTTATTTCCTTGACCGGCAAGGAAAACGCTGGCTTGTCCATGTAGGTACCTTATGGATGGCAATTATGCTTAGTTTAACCGGACTTGTCCACAACTATCTCCTTCTTGTTGTTCTGGCTGGGTTAGCTGGACTCGGTACAGCCGCCTTTCATCCCCAAGCGTCTACTATGATCACTGTTGTCAGTGGCGACCGAAAAGCAGTTTTCTTATCCACCTTTGTTGCCTTCGGAAATATCGGTTTTGCTCTCAGCCCGCTTTTACTTGTTCCTTTGTTTCAAACATATGGTCTGCATGCTACTATTTACACTGTCATTCCTGGAATTTTTGTTGCACTATTGCTCTTTTTCTTTGCACCCAAAAATGACGTGCTCGGTGGAAATGCTCCAACTTTGTTAGAGGTTTTACATTCTTTACGGTCAGCTCGTTCAGAGCTACTGACTATTACCGGGATTATTGCGATTCGTTCTTTAGCCTATACAGGGTTGTTAACGATCCTCCCCCTATATTTTCAAGCTCAAAAGCTCTCATCCATTGCCTCCAGTCATTTAGTCTTTATTATGCTGTTCTCAGGAGCAATCGGCGGGGTCATCGGGGGATTAATTTCCGATAATTATGGCCGGAAACCTTTAATTGTCAGTTCGCTTATTTTATCTACTCCCCTATTCTATGGCTTTTTACACTCCCACGGGACTCTGAGCATTGTTTTCTTGGCCCTCGCTGGGGCATCTCTACTGTCAAGTTTTTCAGTGACCGTTGTTGCAGCCCAAGAGGCTATCCCGAATAATAAATCTTTAGCAGCAGGACTATCAATGGGATTTGCCGGAGGAATCGGTGGGCTAATGGTCATCATAATTGGCCGTATTGGTGATCTCTACGGATTATCTTCAGCTATTTCCATATTATTTTTTCTTCCCCTCGTGGCCGGAATTATCGCCCTGTTCATGAAAAGCCGACCTTCAGCAAAAGCAGGTCGCTTAAGCGCACGCTGCTAGATACACTTCAGAATACTTAGGGTATAAAGGAAGGGGATCGCCTAAACGATCCCCTTCCTTTATATTCTGTATCTTAATAAAATTATGCTAGATGTTCAATAGATGAGATCTCCATAGAATGTTGCAATTAAATATTCCTTATTTTGGGTTCGAACCCACTAGTGTTTCGCCTCGCTCCGTGAGCACCCAAAACGTGTACGTTTCGGACGAAGCAAACCCACAGCCCACACACTGACTGCTTCCCCGATCGGTACTACAACTCGAACTACAGGATTGACCGAACTGTTCGTTGCGAATATATCCCATATGTTCCATTTGTTCCAAAGCATTTTCTAGTTCTCGCACAGAACAGCCAACTTCATGAGCCAACTGTGCCATTGATAATGATTCCTTGCGTGCTAGTATTTTCATAATACTTGTTAGCATATCATTCCACCCCCAGAGGGCTTATTTAAAGCTTTATTGAAAACCAAGTAGCATTCCACCGTGGAAAACAATCCACCCCATCACAAAACTAAGAATAAGGTTATATGCTACCCCGAAGCTGGTCCAGCCTAAGCTTCCAGATTCTTTATACGTTGTAACGACTGAGGCGAGGCAGGGAATATAAAGCATATACACTACTAAGAAGGTAAACGCCCTCAAAGGAGTCATGGCACCCGTCATGGCCTGTGCGATGGACTGCGAGGCATCTGCAGCAACACCGTACAAAATACCTAGGGTCGACAGTGTCGTTTCCTTAGCAGTGAACCCAAAAACGATCGCAACCATGATCCGCCAATCAAATCCTAATGGCCTTCCAATAAAGGATAACCAACCTCCCATATCCCCAGCCCACGTTTCATTCATAGGAACCCCTTGCGGATAAGAGCTCAGCACCCAGACTACAATCGATGCCACTAAGATGAAAGTCCAGGCTCTTTTGAGGAAAGAATAAGTTTTATGCCATGTTGGTATCAGAACATTGCGCATTGTAGGGATATGGTACAGAGGCAATTCCATGACAAAAGCCGACCGTTCCGTTTGCTTGACTACTCTTCTTAAGAAGAGCGCAGAAAACATCACCAGAATCATACTTAAGAACAATAGGCTTAGCATAACGACAGATCCCCGAGAACCTGGGAAAAATGCTGCAACAACAGCACTCATGACCCCTAAACGTGGAACACAGGGTATTAACGGATTTATAAGCATGGTAATCAAACGATCTTTAGGGTCTTCCAGGGTTCTTGTAGCCATAATTCCCGGAACGTTGCATCCAAACCCAGAAACTAAAGAAAAAAACGATTTTCCATGCAACCCCATCAGCTGCATAAAGCGATCCCCTAAAAACGCAGCACGCGCTAAATAGCCACTATCTTGCATAAAGGAAAAGAAAGCAAAAAATATCGCTATCTGAGGAACAAAAGCTAAAACAGCACCAACCCCCGCGAAGATCCCGTCTCTCACCAAACTTTGCACAAAGTCTGGCACGTGGCCCCATCGCAATAAACCTACAAGGACATCAGCAGTCCAGGCCATACCTTGCGAAACAGCATCACCAATAGGCGCGCTGGCAACAAAAGAACCCCAAAATACTACAGCCAAAACTGCGAACATAATTGGATAACCCCAAATAGGTGAAAGCACCCATCTGTCCAATAAGTCAGTCCATGTTGGTTTTGCAGGATTTTCGTGAGTCCTAAATCTTGGTAGAATATGAGAAATATATTTATATTTAGCATCCGCAAAGGCCATCTCGAAATGATCCTTGCTCCACCCTTCTGCCTCATAAGTCTGCAGCAAGTCATCGCCTGGAAGTACAACCGTTTCTAGAAGCTCGTAATTCACAACATCCCCAGGGTCACAACAAGAATCTTTACTCTTACTTTTCCGCGACTGGGACGTGCTTATCTTCCACTCTTGTCCGATCTCCGGATCTCTCTCTAAACGTTTAAGCGCTAACCATCGCATTGGATACCTTGTCGCCCATTTAGTTTTCGCCAATAGATCTTCCATTGCCTGAATCTTTTGTTCGAGTTCTTTCGGATAAGAAACTTCGACTGGGGAAAGGTCTTGCTCCAGCTCTCCTACTCGAATTGCCTCAGTTAAGAATTCTTCAATCCCTTTTCCTTTGGCTGCGACGATTTCAACCACTGGCACATTCAATGCCGCTGCCAACTCAGATGTACGGATCGTAATTCCAGCGGTCTGAGCCAAATCCAACATATTTAAACCGATAACAACGCGGGGAGAAAGTTCCAGAATCTGCAGAACTAAATAGAGATTTCGTTCAATATTCGAAGCATCAACCATTGCCATGACAACATCTGGTTTTTCACGCAGAATATATTCTCGTGTGATGATTTCCTCTTGAGAGTAAGCGGTCAAACTATAAGTCCCTGGCAGGTCAATTAGTTCTATCTCTTGATTCGCTCTTTGGATTAAACCTGACTTTCGTTCAACAGTTTTTCCCGCCCAGTTGCCAACCTGTTGGTTAGAACCAGTTAAGGCGTTAAAAACCGTACTCTTTCCCACATTAGGATTTCCCACAAGTGCTATTTTCATGACTTAGCCGCCTCCCTCTCTTATGCTCATAAATCATGTCCTAAGCGGCAACATGTAAAATCTAAACGGATCAATCAATCTTAGCTCTTTAACTAACGACTCGCTAAAAGGTGTTCTCTGTGCTCTTGATGAGCTTCAGTTACAATAATTTTCGCACATTCTCCTCGGCGCATCGCTAAATAGTACCCTTTGAGGCGAACTTGGAGCGGACCGCCCCAAGGAGCCCGACGGACGACCTCTAGCTCAACCCCAGGGACAATACCCATATCCATCATCCGGCGACGCAGTGCTCCCCCACCTTCAATGTGCTCAACACACGCTCGCTCTCCAGGTTTTAAATCTCCTAATAATCGTTTCATCGCGATCACCTCTCCTCCTCTATGTAAATGATAATCGTTATCATTAAATGTCAAAAAATTAACTGAGAACTTATCTCATTTATAATATTACTATTGTTTGCCGACCCTGTCAATAGATCATAACAACCATTATTCAGTTCGAATATTCGTAGTCCTCTTTCCTCTCAGTACCCTTTCATCACATTTCCATTTCCAGATTGATTAGAACAACTAGACAACATTCTTAAACAAAAAAATATTTAAGAATGTAAAAATTATAAGAGGCTATAGCTCAGTCCATAATGCTCAATTCAGAAGATCACATAATTCTTGGGCAGTCATAAAATGCTTTTTGACACAATCAAAAGGAGCAGGAGTTACCTCCTGCCCCCTTGTAACTTTTCTTAGTAACGACGCATGGATTGGAAACAATCGCGACAATATACTGGTTTTTCGCCAGAAGGTTGGAAAGGAACTTCAGTTTGTACACCACAGTTTGCGCAGACTGCAGGAAACATTTGACGTTGTGGGCGACTACCGTAACCACCACCATAATTATTACGACCACCTGTTTGTTGCTTGCGGGCTTGACGGCAGGCCGGGCAACGAGTTGGATCATTTTCAAACCCTTTTTCAGCATAGAAATCTTGCTCACTAGCTGAAAAAATAAATTCCTGACCACAGTCACGGCATGTTAAAGTTTTGTCTTGAGCCATTATAACTCCTCCTTATTGGGTGTTCCTTGTACGCGTGGGATCCTCCACTAATTTTCATCCGTTCACCAAATAAAGTCAGAGTTATGGATTCCAATTTTAGTTAGGCCCATGTCTTAACAAGCACACGGTCAGTATAGCAGAGCGACTGCTCAGAAGCAAACGAAACTTTCTCCAAAATATTGCTTCGATGGGTCAATAAAGTATAAAGCAAACAAATTCTATTATAAGTATCAAAAAACGTGCACTGCTCCCTTAATGAGCATCTTTCTTAGCACCTCTTTATCCACGCCTTGGCCTAAGGCAATGCTTAAAAATAATCGTGCCTTTTCTGTCGACAAATCCGCCGAAAACCAAGCCCCAACTCTTTCTAGGTCTGCCCCACCACCTGGATATCCATAGACTGGGGCGGTGCGTCCAAATAAACAACGAGAAGTAATAACGACGGGAATGCCTTTAGCAACAATATCTGAAATCGCCTCTATGAGTTGGGGCGGTAAATTTCCGCGGCCGAAGGCTTCAATGACAAATGCTTCAGTTTCATCTTGAACCATTGCCCTTATAATATTTGAAGGCATACCCGTATAAGCCTTACAAATAGCGACCTTGGCTAACGCTTTAGGAACTCCAAGCTTGATGGTCTGTTCTGCTTTACGATGCCAAATAACCTCCCCTGTGTCAATACTTCCTAAGGCTCCTATATCTCCAGAATGGAAAGCATCCACATGACTGGTATGCAATTTACGCACATCACGTGCGGCATGAATTTGCTCATTGAGTGCAATGACGACTCCTCGATTGACAGCCAGAGGATCCAGTGCTATACGCATTGCATTATGTAAATTACGCGGACCATCTGAATCACTCTCTGAAGCATCTCTTTGAGAAGCAGTAAGAATCACAGGCCGAGAGTCTTTTATGGCAACGTCCAGGAAATAAGCTGTTTCTTCGAGAGTATCTGTGCCATGGGTAATAATTATGCCTTTTAATAAAGGATCAAGTGAAAAATGCCGCTCAACTTCCCTGGCTAATGCCCTCATATGATCAGGGTCAATATTGCAGCTGGCCACATTGCTAAAATCGCAGATTTCCCAATCTGCTTCCTGCGAAAGCTCTGGTAAGCTCTCGATTAATTCATGACCGCTCACAGCAGGTACCACTTTTCCTGCTGCATCTTTTCGCATGGCGATAGTCCCACCGGTAGCAATAAGAAGTACTTTTTCCGTCTTACTCACACCCCTTTCACCGAACCTATTCCTAAATCTATTAAAGACTGCTGCAGCCTAACAATATGAAAAGGTTTTGTTATGTTCATCGATATCTCTCCATTTACCTTATTTTACCTCATAAAAAGGAAATTAAATAATCTTCCTTCTCATATCTTATCCTAGGAGTATTTTCCACATGAGGAGGAGGTCTGTTTGAATCCAAATTGGACACCCATGGCACGACGACTTGTTGAGAAACGATTATGGCTACTCGGGTATATTTCCGAGGATTATCAGGACGATTTGCGTGCAATTGACTCACTTCGACAACAAAGTTCCCACATTGATACCTATGCTGACTTTGCCTTTCAAGTTCAGCCAGATGGTAAGTTCACTGGCCAAATTAATCAACTCGCCCTTCAAGAGGCTCTAACACGAAACATTGCCCCCCTCATTCTATTCCATAATTTTAACGGAAAAACCTTTGATCCTCAACCCTTACGTTCTGTCTTGTCTTCCACCGCTTCTCAGCGGGATTGCATACGTCATATGATAAATCTGCTCCCTCCCACGGCAGCGGGGGTTCATGTTGATTTTGAAGGCCTAGAAGCCCCTTACCGAATTCCATTTCTAGCCTTTCTAGAATCCCTAAAGGCGACATTACATGACCAGGGTATGCTTTTAACCATTGCAATCCCAGCAAAACGGTCCGAGGGGGAAGCACCCGGCTATGATTTTGCTGGCATAGGGCGGTTATGTGATTCAATTACCCTGATGACCTACGACCAGCATTTTTCAGGAGGTTCACCCGGGCCAATCGCCAGTTTACCTTGGATGACGGAGACACTTGACTATGCCATCCGCTATATTCCACACGAAAAACTACTATTGGGGATTCCTGTATATGGGTACGATTGGTCCAATGAATTGACACGTATTGTACCAATGCGTGCTGTTCCAGAGTTAGTAGCCCAAACCAACGCACGCATACTTTGGTCTGACCCCGCTGTAGAACCCTATTTCTATTATTGGCGAGGACGCCTTAAACATACTGTATGGTATGAAAATGAACTTTCTGCAAAGATTCGCCTTGGTTTTGTCAAGAGTTATCGGTTACGGGGCATTGCCATATGGCGCCTTGGTTATGAAACAAGTCGTTTATGGCAAGAGGTAACGAGCAAACTCAAAAGATAATTTAACTTCCTTGGGAAAATTAAGTAGAGCATCTTGAGAGGATGCTCTTTTCTAATAACTACTTGTTCTTTAGTCAATTAACCCTTATCATAAAAACTAATGACAAAATATAAAGGAGCTAAAAAATATTATGTATGAACTTAACAACCATACGAAACTTGTTGTCTATCAATCGCTCCAAGATTATCTTCAAAACAACAAAATATCTTGCTCATGTGAACGTTGTAAGGCTGATATTATGGCATTTGCCTTGAATCGTTTACCACCACGCTATTATGTTTCTTCACGTGGCGAAATTATGACGCAATGGGAATCTCATGCCCTTCCAGACCAAGCGCGTGTTATGGCTGAGGTTGTCCGAGCTGCTCAACATGTCAGTGCTTCACCCTCACACTCATTAGATGACCAAAATACAGTTAACTCGCATTTATAATGATGATGACAACCAATACGGCCACTATAAATATTGCCAATACCCGAAAAGGGGTATTGATGACTTGTCGCATACTGACAAAAGTCAATTCAATGCCAATCATACCCTAACCTCCTCACCCTTTATTAGGATATGGTGATTATTGGTATGCGGTGAGGCTGTGGAGTCTGATTTCAATTACATTATTTTTTGATTGACCGGAAAAGCTGGTTTAGAGAGAACTCAAATCAGAAAAGAGGCGCAATACGTGCTTAAACCTGAAGAACTTCTCCGTTTTTCGCTGTTTTCGTCTTTAACCGCTGAGGATGTCGCTCCCCTGGTCCCTCATTTACATGAGCGTCGTTACCGTCGTGGACAACTATTGTTTGTTGAGGGAGAGATTGGTTCGTCAGTTTATTTTGTTCTTTCTGGACAAATCAAGCTCAGTAAATCAACACTAGGGGGCGAGGAACAAATTCTCGATTGGTGCGGTCCCTATGATTGTTTCGCTGAGGTCCTGCTTCTTGAAACCGGATCATATCCTGCCACAGCCCAAGTCCTTCAAGACAGCCTCCTATTAGTCCTACATAATGACGTCATGCCCCGTATTCTAGAGACTAACCCCGCTCTTTCTGTAGCCCTCATTCGCACACTGAGTCGACGATTAAGACTTGCTCAAGAGTTCATACGGATCTTAACAAACCGTTCTACCGCTGGAATTCTTGCCGCCCTGTTTCTTCGCTTGGCGCAACCTTCCCTTAAACCCGGAAATCCTATTTATGTAGATGCGTCTCTCACTCATCGGGATCTAGCCAGCATGATTGGTACATCTCGCGAATGTGTCAACCGTGCCATTAACGGTTGGAAAAAATCCGGAATCTTAAAACTGGTCGATGATCGATTGGAAATTATTAAGCCCTATGAATTAGCCGAATGGCCTTAATTAAACCCCATCATAATGGAGCTTTCAGGTCTTTCCAGTTGATTTATTATGTGCCAACACTCTTCCCAACCCATTGTCAACTGACGCCGCCAGAAAACCATAGCTGCACGCGTCTTTTCACCCGCTCGTTCATTAAGCATGCTTTGGTTTGGCGTTTTCCCCCCCCACGCTTTAACCCATTCCTGATAACATTGAATCAGTTCAGTTGATTGACTCCTTAAATATCGTATAGAAAAAATACACGCCAACCAGTGGATGACCTCATCCTCCCCTCCTCGAGCATATACTTGCCCATCTAAATCTGCTCCAGTGATCAAAAGGAGCAAAAACAAGAAATGAACGCGTACAGCTTGTCGCAATGACTCAGGATTCAATTGGAGGATTTCTGCAAACCGACCTAAAGGCTTAAGAAAGAGTTTCACACAGGGATCACGATAAGTAAAAATTCCAAAAGCAGTCAGTGGGATTGGAAAAACATCCTCTAAGCCGCTTTCTTGTAATTGACCTACTAATTCTCGTTCAGCTTGAACCAAACGTTGTTCTCTTATTAACAGTTGGTCTTTTGTTTCGTTTAGGAACAATTCTGCGTCTTTAGGACGTTCAGGAAGAAAATCCGACCATTCACGTAATCGTGAGCGTCGTGGCATTAGTATATCAATTAAAGATCCTGTTTCTTGATGCAACAGTTTGAATCCCTGGCGTACGCGCTCAGGGTCGCGATATAAGCCTCTCATTAACTTTTCTGCTGCATGGGGAATTTCCACGGATTCCTCAAACCGTATTATCGCTTCTCCGTTTCTCTCTGGAAACTTAAGTCCCATAGCCTGCTCAATATCTAGTCGCAATGAAGACACCACTGATCCCCCCTTAGCCTTGTCTCTTGTTTTACTTATCAGAAAGTATAACTTTCAGTTACATACTGCAAGAATGCTAATTCGTGCGAAGACGGTGTCTTCGTCTGTAGCATAAGTGCAACTAGGCGGCCGCCTTCGCTGAGGCTTGTCGCCAGCCAAGTTTTCTTTACATCTTATGGATTGTGGTGATCATTCAGACCATTTCCGGCTTAAAGTTGACCATTAATCTCCGCTTTGTTAAAATAAGTAAAATGACATCAGAAACGAGCTGACTAACATGTCTAAGCGCACCTATCATGAGTTCACTCTCGACTCTTTTCAAGAAGAGGCACTGGATGCCATTGATGCCGGGAAATCCGTCATTGTAGCTGCACCTACAGGTACCGGAAAGACGCTTGTTGCAGATTATTTAATTGAAAAAGCCATGAATGAGCATTTAAGAGTTATCTACACTGCGCCTATTAAAGCGTTAAGCAATCAAAAATATAGGGACTTCAAAAAACAGTTTGGAGAAGATGCAGTAGGCATCATGACTGGCGATGTTGTTCTAAACCCAACTGCCCCTCTTCTCATCATGACGACAGAAGTTTTCCGCAACCAAGTCATCACGGAAGACCCTAATCTCGAATTTATATCTCATATAGTTTTTGATGAAATTCATTGGCTAAATGATGAGGAACGAGGAACTGTCTGGGAAGAGTCAATTATTCTCGCGCCCGCGAAAATGAAAATTCTTGGGTTAAGTGCAACAATCGCTAATGCCCAGCATTTAGTCGATTGGATCAAATCCATCCGGCATGAAGATGTTGCTCTAATCGAAGAAGCCAAGCGGGTTGTCCCTTTAGAGTACTTTTACTATACCAAAGACACTGGCCTAGTAAATTACGATCAGCTTTGGCATTACTATCGCCAGAAACTGAAGGACCGTATTAATGATGAAAACCCCTTTAGCCCAACCACTCATTTAGACCTCATCCGCACAATTCAGCGTGACCATCTCCCGGCGCTTTTTTTTGTCTTTAGCCGAAAACAGTGTGCCTTAAAAGCTATGGAATTGGCTACGCTAGCCAACTATTTAAAATCTCCAGAACGCCGAACTGTTGAAGAAAAATTCTTTCAACAGTTTGGTCCAGAGGCTGACTGGTCGTCTTCGACACGTCAGCTTAAGCGTTTATGTTCTAAAGGGATCGCCTATCATCACGCTGGGTTGCTTCCATCCCAAAAAGTAATTGTCGAAGAGCTCTTCCTAGAACGGCTAATTAAGGTGCTTTATTGCACAGAAACATTTAGTGTAGGAATTAATTATCCAGTCAAAGCTGTTTGTTTCGACTCACTCAATAAATATGATGGGCGCAATTTTCGTCCGCTTGCGAATCATGAATTTTTCCAGATGTCCGGTCGTGCCGGACGGCGCGGTCTTGATAAAAAGGGGTTTTCATTTGCCCTTGTCGATTTGGCTTATATGGAAAAAAGTCCGCCCCCAAAATTCCAGTTAAATCGGCTTGAGCCACTTACCAGCCAATTTCGACTGACCTACAATACAGTACTTAACCTTACTGCAACTCTAACGCAAGAACAAATTGAAATCTACTTTCAAAAAAGTTTTGCAGCCTATAGCTACCGGTTGAGCTCGGATCACCTTCACAACGAATTAATTCAGATTCAACAACAACTCGAAGGAGCTCAACATCAACTCTGTGAAGCAGTAGGTTCATTTAACTGTCCTTTAAAGCACCATCCTAAACGCAAGGAATTAGAAAGACTCCGGAAAACGTATAAGGCTCTGGGGCCTCGAAAGCAGTCCCGCGTATACGGACGAGAGATGGCCCGTAAAATTCGCTCCTGGGAAAAGTTGTTATCTCAATCTCCGAAGAGTTGCCTCTCAGGGCGACAGGAGAGCTGCAAAGATCAAAGCAAAGCCTATCTAGCGATACAACAACGGCATAAAGATCTTCAAGCAGCCTTAGCGAGCCTTCCCGAGGAAAATGCCTTTCTTCATGAATTTGAATATAAAAAGAATCACCTCCGTCAAATAGGGTATTTACGCGGAGATGAACTTTTGCCTCGCGGTACATGTGCTAGCCATATTTATGTCCAAGAGCTATTAGTTACCGAACTTATTTACTCAGATGTGTTCTCTCAACTTGATGACGATCAGCTGAACGCCTTGCTTTCAAGCATCGACTTTGAAGCAAGAAAAAATGATATGTTTCAACGTGCTACTGTCTTCGATTCAGCTCCTGTCAAAGAGATCTGTGAATACATCCAAAGTATTTGTGGTCAAGATGCCATTAGATACGACCCACGAGTCGCAGGAATTACCTATGCCTGGAGTCAAGGCCAAACGTTCGTTGAAGTTCAAGCTTTGTGTAACCTTGATGAAGGTGATATCATTAGCGTTTTTCGACGAACCATTGATCTCATGCGCCAGATGCGGGAGGCCGTGAGCGATACAGCCCTACGAGCTCGGCTAAAAGTATGCATGGAAAAACTTGATCGAGATGAAGCGGCTATAATGGAACTTTAGGAATAAGGGAATTGGGCTGCTTCAATAGGCACAACTTTATGACAAGAAGGGACCACTGACCCTGGTTGGTTTAATAAATTATGCTTTCGAACTAGCAAAACAAAAGGGAAAAGCTCTTTTTAAAGCTTTTCCCTTTTATAACTTTTGGCCCTCAACGCCTTATCAAGGACTGTATAATGTATGTTCCAGTTACGCTTCAACCTCAAACTCACTTTTACTTACTCCACAGAGTGGACAAACCCAATCATCTGGGATATCCTCGAAAGCGGTACCCGGAGCAATTCCTGAATCAGGATCCCCAACCTCAGGATCATAAACATAACCGCAAGCCGTGCAAACATACTTTTTCATAAAAACGCCTCCATCCATAAGTAGTATTAGTTTAGATTTAAACTAATACTACTTTAGCATCTTTAACCTATTTTAGCCAATTAAATCTTAAATAATTATTATCTTAAGGAACCCTTATACAAAGAAATATTATAATTCTTCAAGACATAGCAACGAAAATTCTCAACACAATGACACTGTTCAGTGTGATCACAAAAACCCACCTCGAGTTTTCCCATTAAATGGTGATGCAAAATATGTACATTTACGTATAAGTGATTTACCCGCTCGCTCACTATTAGATAGTACCGAGTCGCGAAATAAAACAACACGATCATAGCAATAATTATAATTATCCGGATACCTGGCAAGAACCAAGGAATAAACAAACTACCTAACCCAAGAAAAAAATAATAATTATCCCGATTGTTTCTTGTAGTTTAGCGTTTTTCCACTCTTTATATCGACCAAGAAATTCATAGAATAACAAAGCCATACGCACTGAAGGGGCCGGCAGCTCTACGAGTCTTGCCGTTTTGTTTAGTACGGGGTGGCAAAGTATTCCCACGCTCATCCTTCCCTTCTGAGGTGCTTATAAATTCCCTTGACTTATTAGACGGAAAAGATCGTCGAGCTGACCTACATAATCTGTCTCCACCTCAGATTCTAAAGTTCCCACAAAAAAAAGTTTCATCCCTAGTTCCCGACAGATTATATCTTCTATATGTTCACTGACTAATAAACAACTATCCGTTTTAACACCAAGACTTTCGGCAACTTCTCTAAAAAACCCGAGATGGGGTTTACAATAATGAAAGTTATCTAAGGCAGGAATAACTTTAAAATGTTCCGGAGTAAGCCCGGCCCAGCGAAGCTGTTTTTGCATAGCAGTTAACGGTAACAATGGACTCGATCCAACAGCCGTTAAAAAACCTTGTTGAATAGCATACTCAACGACTTTAACCCCCAGAGGAATGGTCTGAATCAAGCAACGCAACGTAGGAAAATCGGATTCGTAAAACTCCTCAAAAATTGGTCGCAGTGTTTGGAATGAATGACCAGTGGCTTTACTGAAGTCATCGTAAAATGTCTGCATATTAGTTTGCCCCGGTTTAGGTTCATTTTTCATAGTCTCTAGCGATTTTAATAGTTGTTTGGAAAACTTATCAGGGGAGATAAGGTGCGCAAAGCGAGGGGCCAAGATTCCTAGGTAATTCCGCATGAAATCGGCCCCATCTACTTTTGCCAACGTACCCTCTATATCAAAGAGAATGGCTTGAATCACGATCCTGTCCTCCTATTGAGGTCTCAAACACAGAACTATTCATTGTTCCGGTTCTACACTATATTATTCTCCTTT
>NZ_AGAF01000268.1 GCF_000224515.1 Desulfosporosinus sp. OT
CTAATTAAAAGTCCAAAGACTTAAAAACTTGATATATCGAATCTTCTAAATAAATTTGGCTATCTGAATTATTCTTGCTGTTTTTGATTTTTATTTCTTCACTTAACCGAAAACTATGAAAAGATATATATAATAATAAGGTGGGCCTATTGGAACATAAATAATCGTGCATTGATGGTATAATAGAATATTCTCCACCTTCGATATCTATCTTAATGAAACCGATGTCTTTAACATCATATTCTGTTAAAAAATCACTTATCGTAATGCCCCTTACTTCAGTGAAGTTATTTTGGGAGAGTGTCGGAATAATACTGGACAATTCCCAAGAATTGTTGATAATATCCCTCCAGATCCACCACACCTGTCTTGTGTCTGAAAGAACTTTTAAAGGAAACTCCGTTCTTAAAAACATCCATCGTATTCGTACTCATAAGATGGCTCCTTTCAAAATCCAACAATTATTTCCCAACGCTTTTAGTTATAATATTGGTCATACTTCTATAGTATTCAACGCGCTGGAAAGTGGAGGCAATTTCCAGAGAAAGATCTTTCCTTATCACTGGCAAAGAACACATGATCGATGTTGTTGAATTGGTGCCAGCACCCCGACCAGCCTTTTCAGTCTCAGAACACCATGCAATCAAATTAAACGCTTTTTCTGATCTACGCCCGTGGCGGGATGCCCTGAAAGATTATCTTAATCCACCTGGAAAGCCTAGGCAGAGAATTAAAGCTTGGCGTACCAAGCTCTAATTCTCTGCCTTTAATAGCTCGCTCGTGGCAAAGCCATTATTATTTTCCATTTTCCTTGAGTGAGTTGTCCAATTTCCGACAGATTTCTACCCAGTTAAAATTTTCGTAGGCATAATCCTGAGCTTCCCGACAGACTCTGCGTAAAGTTTCTTCATCTTTACAATTACGCAGGAGCGAATCGGCCAAGGACTTAACATCATTCACTGGAAAAATATCTCCAAATCTTTTGTTATCGGTAATATCCCAAGCAGGGGACAAATCAGACGAAATAATGAAACACCCATTTTGCTGTGCCTCAGGAAAAACATTCGGGAACCCTTCCCATAATGACGTAAGACAGAAAACTTTAGCTTTTTTGTATTCCTCCCGCAGTTTCTTACGGTCAAATAAATGACCAGTTAATATGATTCTGTCCTTTAATTCCGGCCTATCTGCCAATAATTCGGACACATAATTCTCAAAGCGATCAGTTACTGTCCCAACTAATTTTACTTTCCATCCCGGCAGTAAATCAGCTACAATTTTAAACGCTTCCAACAATATGTGGTTGGCCTTCTCAGTTGAGCCAATTCGCCCCACAGTGAGGATAACGTTTTCTTTGTTCGAAAAATCAACAATTTCTCTTCTCCCACCATCATAAAACCCAGTTGGCAAACGCTCCACATTCATCGACCAAGCTTTACGCAAAAACTCCTGGTAACCAGTAGTTTCCACACTAATCAGATCAAAATTCTTTAGAATTTCCTTCGCATTGGGCCAATTTGCGTTCTTGATGTTATAGTTAGCATCCAATTTCAAGAACACTTTACCTGCTGGATTTAACGCCTTATAAATTGAAGCCCAAACAAAGCTAGTGGAGATCAAATGAAGCAGGTTGAGAACATCAATCTCCTGAGCGTGAGCGCGCAAAAATTCAATCCCATCTTTTTGCGTGTCACCGGTAACCCTGTCAATAAACCAGGTCTGTAGACCTTTCACCTCGTCTTTTAGGTAATCATAAGGTCCGTTGTCATAACAGGCCATAAAAGATTCGTAACCATAGTATTTATGCATTATGAAGGGTATCATTCCGAGGCCTTTCACCAAGTGGAAGTTTCCTGCTCCTGGAAACATGGTTACAAAACGCAGAGGCCCGTTTTCCCTGCCTCTGCTTGACACCTGGCTACGGTCAATTACACACGACAGATAAGCCAGTGTATCTAGGCGAATCATCTTTCCGTCAAATCGGCTGAGAAAACTTTGGCAAGCAGCCTTTAAGCCATTTTCTGTGAAATCACCTGATTTCTCAGCATAAAAGCCGCTCAACACGGGTAGTTCATTTTCATCGCCGGGGAAAGCATAGGTGAACAGGAGATAGTTGCGAACCCCCGCTGCACGCAGAAGGACATGCAATTCAGGCTCATCAAAGATAGATTTATGCCTTTGATAGTTGTTAATACTGCTCTCACCAACATTGTCCAAAGGATCGTGCGTATATTGATATACATTTTGCAAGCTAAATAATGGTCCGTTAGTACCAGACGAATTTTCCAGGTAAAGAGAAGCGATATTGCGGAAATAGGGGAGACCTATATAACAGAAATATCCATCATCTCCCAACGACGCATACACTTCCTTTAAATGTCCCTGTATTTTGCCCCGTTCGAAATGCTCTAAGAAAGAATTACTGAAGACACACTTAATTTTTGTTTCGTTAAATGGTAGGGGTTGCTCCCAATCCAAAATAACATCGGTAGCCGAAGTTTGATAGCAATCAACATTAATAAATTCATCCAGCTTGAGATTGCCACAGCCTAAAAAAATCTTCCCGTTTTCCCAGTAACTTGGCGCAACGTCTGACTTCTCTCCAGGGGGCAACAATTTCTTCCGACGCAGTTCGGCCTGAACTTGCGCATCTATTTCTGCCGTTCTCCTTGGTCCCAAGATATTTTTAAAGTACGTTCTGTTATGCACAACCCGATTATCTTGTGGCACAAAATTACGAGCAAACTCATTATGGCGGTGGCCCAATTCCAGCTTTCCGACACGATCATAGCAAACTGCCAATTGTAGATGTGGTAGCCAGGTCCAGCAGGCTTTGTTTACAGAGTCCGAGTATTCAGTTGGCATTTCTAGTTGCGTAGCAATCCTATACCAAACTATAGCCGCTTTATAATCTCTTTCCTCCAGAGCTGAAAATCCCAAACGACAACAGAATTCTGCCCGTGGCGTATCGTACCCGAAAGACAGGAAAATATATTTTTTCATACTCTCTTGGTCGCCGAGCTTCAAATAAATATCGGCTACTTTTCCACATGCGGCGATTTTGTCTTCAACTTCTCCTTGATCGGTGGCTAGAAACTTTTCATAAAATTCTACTGCCTGTTCGTATCGACGACGATTCAAGAGTTCATTAGCAAAATAATAGAGCTCCTGTGATGCTAATTTCTCCCCAACCTCTAAGCGTGATTCATAGCTTTGTAAATCGCGATTAGGGGCTTTACCATCCTGTTTAGACTCAATTTTGGTCTGTAAATCATCTAGGTAATTCCCAATATTAAAGCCCCATTTTACAATAGCTTTTTCCTGGTTCTCCTCCATTAGTTTTTTGAAGCTTCCCTCCTGGATGCTGTTGAATGTCAGTTGAGCAATATGATGCACAAAAGAATCAAGAGCAATCATCAAATGATAACCTGCCCGCACTGCCCGCAAGCAGAAATCATCATCTTTGACGTTGCCCAATCCAAACAATTCATCGAACCCTCCGACTTGGTTAATAACTTCCTTCTTAACCAACAGACAAAACCCAACCAATCGAAATACCCGCCGATAACAGCCAGCGTTTTTTGCACAATATTCCCGTGCAAAATCTACCAGACCGGATAGTTCTGCATAAGACACATTGATTTGCTGATGCCCATTAGCTTTATTGCTAACTGGTCCTACCAACCCTATTTGTGGTTGACTATAAAGTAAACGGAGCATATTCCCTAACCAGTTTTCTGTTACAACAGTGTCGTTATTTAAAAATAGTATATTATCACCGCTTGCCAACTCTCTGCCCTGGTTACACCCTTTGGCAAAGCCAAGGTTGCTGGAATTGAACACTGCTTTGATATCCGGTTGACTTTTTAGGTATTCAATGGTGCCGTCAGTTGACCCATTGTCAACCACAATCAACTCATATGATTCCGGTGTATTCTGTCGAATACTCCCTAAGCACTGCTGTGTAACCGCTAATTGGTTTACGGTTAGAATGATGATACTGGTTGTCATTTGTCAATCACCTCATATGATACTTAATGGCTACGACCATCTCCATGTATCTATATGTTGGTTACTTGTATTTGGTTATTTCCGGGCAAGCGGGCAATTTCACACACCGAACAAAAAACACCCCCATGGGCGTTTTCAATAGCTCATATTTTATACAATAACCCTGATATTTTTGGGAGAATGCTTCTGTTGTGGAGGGCTTTATCTAATATCGTAATGGACATTCATCAGAGGCAGTCAGAAAAGGAAGTGTTACTTAATCGTGATTTATTTCTTTTCGGAAGTCCCTATTCCCAACAAACCCTCTAAATAATTCTTGTTGTATAGAACCTGGGTATTTTCTGGACAATACTTTCTTGCAATCTCATTATGCGCATAGGCCAACTCATGTTTACCTATGCGATCATAACAAACGCACAGCTGTAAATGCGGTAACCACGTCCAACAGGCTTCAATAATTGGTCCCCAGCAATCAAAAGGCTTATCCAACTGAGTGGCCAGTTTATACCAAAAAGCCCCTTGTTCATATTGCTTTGCACTCAGAAAATGAAAACCTAACCGACAGCAGAACTCAGCCCTTGGGGTAGCATATTCAAAGGATTTAAAGAGATATTCAAGTTGTTTGTCTTCATCTTCTAATTTTTGGTAACAATCAGCCAGCTTTCCACAAGAAGAAATATTATCCTCGACCCAGCCCTGTCCAGTCTTTAAAAATTCCTGATAGGATTTGATCGCCTGATCATAGAGTTGGTGATCAAGCAATTCATTAGCATAATAAAATAAATCTCGGGGAGAAAACGATTCCCCTCTGGCCTTTCGTTTCTCATATATTTTAAGGTTACGACATGAGTCGTTACCTCCCATCTCTTTGTGTGTAATACAGATATCAGAGTTTAAAACATGTCCGTACACCTCTAAATACTCGTGTACCGCCCCAATCCATTGGAAGTTCTTACTTCGTTTAACCAAGCGGTTTCTTTTTAAACTGAAAGTAACTGCGCCAAACTGGTCAAATGCTAAAAGATAGGGCATATTAACAACGTCTATTAAAGGATCTATATTTTTCTTTAATTTAAGAAACTTTTCACGATCAGTATCTGCTACAATATCATCTGCATCTAACCAAAGGATATAATCCTCAGTAGCTTCGCTAAAAGCAAAATTTCGGGCAGCTGCGAAATCGTCGATCCAAGTAAAATCAAAGATTTTATCTGTAAATCCTTTGACGATCTCTTTAGTGCGATCTGAGGAGCCTGTATCAACAATTACAATTTCATCAGGGATGCCTTTGACAGAATTAAGACATCTCGCAATTGTATTTTCTTCGTTACGGACTATCATACATAGACTGATTCTCATTTCCTTGCCTTCCATTTCATCTCTCCTTTTAAAACATGATTACTGTATATATATTCAAGATAAATTTATTGGGAAGTATCATATATGAAACAAAAAATAAAATTAAAGTCCCTTGGCATTCCAAGGGACTTTAATGTAACTATTCCTCTAAATAAATTATTGTTCTTTTATAGTAACGATTAGTAACGCCAGCGACTGCTTCAAAGATCATTTGACCATAGTTCGGTAGGTTATCTCCCACGGTTAATTGCTCGAGACCAATCTACTACCAGTTAGCACAGTCCTCCCCAAATACACAGCACATTGGTTAGATTCACCAGTAACGACTAATGGACTGGAATACTAACAAATAAGTGTCCGCAATTCCAATCAAAGATCATTGCTATCAAAAAGCACATCATTTCCAACCGCAACCGCTTGGGAACTTATATTATAAACAAATGCATATACCGAGGTCACATCTATTTCATAATTATGTTATATTCTAACCTTTGACGTTTCACGTGTAAGAAGATTCATGTTAGAAAAAGGCAAGGTTTGAGTTCAAAGCTCAAGCCTTGCCTTTATAACCAATAATCTTTACTAGTCTAAAAAATATTACTTACTTTGTTAATTGTAACAATTATCGAAGGTATAGCTGGTTCCCCGATTGGAGTAAACGCATATATGCCTGCACCAAATGAGGCATCACTCACGGCTTGAATAAATGAAATGGTATCAAATGCTAGTATTTCAATAATAAATGCTGCAGTAACAACCTCAGGTGTATTAGTGGTTGACAATATTGCCCTCCTATTGGAGTTACTTACATCAGAACCATTCTTTCTTACCCAAATGTCTATATCTACTGGTCCTATTAGATCTAGTTCTGCAGGTACCAAGCGATGAGCTGCAACCAAATTCCCAGCAGCATCTTTTCCCCAAGCTGAGATTTCCACAGCTTGAGAGCTAGTAACGAACTGGAACTCAAAAGCATCCAAATCTGCAAAATAAACTCTGGTTGCAACTTCTCCCGGCGCCAAAACAAACACCTCTTGAACATACAGCGTTTTCGTGGTCCCTGTCACGAAAAAGCCCAGAATTTCGATGGCAGCAGGAATTGTGTCATCATTAGTTACTTTCACTGTGAATGTTGACGTTGGTCTTATACCGTTAACCGGAGTATTTTCGATTAACCCAGTAGTTTCAACACCATTGTCAACGTTCACTTCTGCTGAATACGTGATCAAATAGAAACCAGCTGTTGGGAAAGTAATTACCGCTGAAGAACTAGGATGAATTATTCCATGCAGTTCATCATTAGTTGACAGAGTTATTGCCGTTGGTGAAGTTGTGCCTGGTACTTGAGTTGTATTGTCACTAATTCGTGCATTAGGCAAAATAATTGGTCCGGTGGCTCCTGTGGCTCCTGTTACTCCCGTAGCTCCTGTCGCGCCTGTTACTCCTGTTACTCCTGTTACTCCTGTTACTCCTGTTACTCCTGTTACTCCTGTTACTCCTGTTACTCCTGTTACTCCTGTTA
>NZ_AGAF01000267.1 GCF_000224515.1 Desulfosporosinus sp. OT
TTTCAACTTCATTGAAGAAGATGATTCGCTCATGATTTCTTTTGAAACTCTTCCGAGTTTCTCTCATTGGCTGTCCTTGTTGTTTAGTTTTCAAAGACCATGGATGGTCTGGGTGTCGCGGAGGACCGAAGACACTGTCTTCGCACGAATTAACATTCTTGCAGGATGTCCGGGAGCGACCAGAGACCATGACTTGAACAAGGATGTTCAAGGTTAGAGCGCTAGCCAAGGATGGCGAGAAGAGACCAGCGCCATGGATGGCTGGCTGCCGTGGCACTTGGGCAAAACTGCCATTTTAGCATTTTCAACTCGCGTTGTCAATACTTTTTTGGGTCAACCGACTTAAAGTACTCAATCAATCTGATTCCCTTGGCTTCAGGCCAGAGTTGAATAATAGCATTTCCAACTGTCGTTGTCAATGACTAAATTAACTAAATTGCATTGTTCGATTGAAAGTTCGAAGGTTTTAATCTCCCCGCTATTCAATTACGGTGCGCCGTTTTACAGGAGATAACGTTACGAAATATAATTATGATAATACTACTGAAGTTTTGCACCCCGCTACACCCCTGTTTCTCTATATCCAAGGGAGTCCAATGCCATTATTTCATTAGATTATTACTGATTAAATGGCAGTTCGTCTTTGATTTCTGCAAATAATTTATCTAGGGATTCATAGATGTTCACTCGACGAAAATAGGCCAGAAGTGTATAGCGAATATAGCAGGTTGTTATATGGGCAATCTGAGCATCAAAATCCCTCGATTGACAAGTCCCTAACTTTAGATGCTGTTTGTTTCCTTAAATAAGACTTCAATGGTCCAGCGGATGCTGTAAATCTCCAACATGCTTAATAAGCTAAGAGATATGTCGGTAGAGAGGAACAGTCTCCATTTCTTCTGGTAGGGAAACCTACAAAAAAACAGTTTGACTTGCCCGATTCCTTCATAATCGACGAGGACTTCGGAATAACGGATATTCCGTTTCCGACATCGTTTTTCGTTTCCTTCGCTTTTTAAGATTGGTTTCAATTGACTGGCATTGAGGGAATCCCCTTTGTAGAGATACTTCCTCGTATCTTGTCGAACTCCACAGACCAAATGCATCGGTTTTTTGCCTAATCCTCGAACCGTTTGAATAAACTCGTGGCTACTAAACCAGCTGTCAACAAGGACATATTTAGCCTGAAATCCCTTTTTCAGAGCCCTTTTCAGCATAGTTAGACCATTCGTAATTTTACTAACATGGCACTCCTGGATACGCTTCGCCCCGGCTGATTTGGGGTTCCGTTGCTTTTCGGCAAAGTGTTTTAAGTTTGAACGTCTTCATAACTTCACATATAATAGTGTTAGTCAACTATTGGGGCTATTCTACGCTAATATTCCAATCACAGGTGTTTTTAACATTACATCCATTCTTAACTCCTCTTCTAAAGGAAAGTTGTACAAGAAATAATCCGATCTGAAGAGATTTCTTAAGTCGCTACATCTCTTTTTATGAAAACAAGCCATGAGATTACATTGAAAAGTATAAAATAGGCTGCCAATACGAGCAATGAGAAGGTCATTGTCATCCCTTTGACTGCCGGAGTTCCATCTGTATATACCTTCAAATTTAAATTTGAAAAGAGTATATATTTCACCCAACTATATTGGCTTAGCAAATTCACTAATACATTGCCAGTGAACATTAAAAACAAAGAAATTCCTACCGCCAAAGAGGTGTTGCGGAAGACGGAAGAAATCATAAATGCTAAAGTGACCATCATGAGCAAATTAACGCAAGCATAGGCATAGATAGTGAAAACATGCCACAGCATATTTATTTCAGTCACATTTCCGTTTGAGAACCCTAAATAGGGTTCACTAACTCCGCTTAAGCCGTAAAATATCCCGCCTACAAGAAATGATGCTATAAAAAGAATGATGAGCGCATCTAACGCAAACAATAAAACTGCGAGGTACTTCGATAACAGAACCTTCCACCGTTTTAAAGGCTTGATCAGTAGAAATTTAATTGTTCCGGAATCAAATTCTCTGGCTACGATCCCTGCGGCAATAATAATTGAAAATAGGGAGACTAATGAAATTGCACTGGACAAATCCATAACAAACCCCCATACTGTTTTTCCCTGCTCTGGAGGCAAATTATGCTCAATGCGGTAATTATTAATTTTAATAATTTTTTTAAATGCTGCACTGCTTTGTTCTGCGCCAATACCTTGATTCTGAACCTGTTTCAAAGCTTTTTGCATAAGTGTGTTTTGCTGAGTAAGCTGTGTTTTCCAATCTATGTTTGTTGAAGTTGAAGCTCGCTGCATGCTATTTTTGGAAATGAATCCGTAAGTAATAACAATCGAGATCAACAGGCCTAACATAATGTAGGTACTCATACGAAAGATCTTCATATTCTCATTTTGAATTAGATTAAGCATTCTACGCAATTCCAGAACCTCCTGTTAAGTCAAAAAATTTTTCTTCAAGAGTTTTAGATTGTTTATCAATGCCAGAAATCCTTATCCCTTCACACTCAAAGGCCGAAATAATGTCGGGAATTTGATTAGAATCAATCGTTATGGAAATTTTATCTTCTTTATCGATGGTCTCTTGTTCCTTAAACATCTTATTAAAAGAAACTTTAGCTTTTGTAACATCATCCACTGTAAATGTTACACGCACTGCTTTGTCCTTTGCAAGAAAATCGTTGACGGTTTGAATATCAATTAATTTTCCATTTTGAATAATCCCGATTCTATCACACATTAATTCCATTTCTGAAAGTTGATGACTCGATACCATGATGGCTATATTTTCTTTTTCAGCGAGCATTCTTAAATGTACCCTAAACTCATGAATTCCTGCGGGGTCTAAACCATTGGTCGGTTCATCTAAGACAATTAAAGTAGGTTTATGGAGTAAGGCTTGGGCTAAACCTAGCCTTTGGCACATACCCAGTGAATATGTTTTAACTTTATCCTTGATTCTTTGATCAAGTCCGACTAAAGCAACAACTTCATCAATTCTAGCTTTCGTAATATTGCCATACATTCTTGCAGAATGGACGAGATTCTTGTATCCTGTTAAATACCTATACATCTCAGGGTTTTCGACAATTCCGCCAACACTTGCTATTGCTTTTTCATAATCATTTTTGATACTAAAACCATTGATAAGTATCTCACCCTCGGTAATAGAAACTAGTCCAAAAAGCATACGAATGGCGGTCGTTTTACCAGCTCCGTTCGGTCCTAAAAAACCAAAGATTTCGCCAGCATTGACGTCAAAGGATATATCATCAATGATCATCTTCTTGCCAATTTTCTTTTTAACGTTTTTAAATTGGGCAATAGGTTTTATTTGCATATGCTACCTCTTTCTCCTTAATTAGTATGCATGACATTCATACTTAGGGCTTGCAAGCCAAACCCAGCTTTTTTCTCGATAACGAAAATCTTACTATTTCCCCCTAATATCCAAAAAACAAGTAGGGCAAAAAGAACTTTGAACCCATGATTTCAATTCATTACCAGAAATGCATTAAAATTATGAGCTCTGCAGTTTCTTCTAACTTTGCATAGATGCGAGCAAGCTTATATTTTCTTTTACCTTCTCCAAATTTGCCTTCCACTGCATTGCGTTCTCTAGCATCTTGTCGCTCGATTCTTTTTTCGGCTTCCTTCATGAGGACTTTGCCTAACGATCTCCCCAGTTTAGGTTCACTTAGCCGGATGCCATGCTCTTTGCAATGGACCAAGATGTCTCGATTTCGGTAAATTTGGTCTGCTAAAATCGCTTCAGGATAACAGCCATTGCGACGTTTATAACCCTCCACCGTCTCTTTCAATGTCCCTGCTTCGTTGTACGGATCTCATGACAATTTTTCAATTCGGCTGTTAGCCGTTCCCTAGGCTTATCGCTACTTTGGCCCAAGCTCTACGGCAGCACCTGATTTACCCCGTACGATGGGTCTGACATGGGGTTGATAGAGATTTACAATGCTATGCGCTATCTAATGAGTTTTTGTTTTGTACTTCGTTTGTCTGTTGATTAATTAACTCCCGAACGGTCGACAAAGCTATTGCTTCCGCTGACTCAAGAACTCGGCTTATGCAGTTGCTCCTTGAAGCATCCGCTCAACGATTCCGAGGTTTCGTCTCACATATTGCAGTTGTTTTCTTATCTGCTTTTCGGAGTTAATTCTTTCTCGGTTTCCTTTGCTTGGAGATGTTAGATAATCTTTCCGCGCTTTCTCTCGATACGTTCTTGGTCATCTTGCAGCTTTTCCACAAGTCTTATAAAGCGTGTCAATCATCTCGTCTAGTTTTCTCGTGTTTGGTTCAATAATCCCAGGTATGTCGGAAAACGCAGGTAGGCTGGCGTACAGGTTGCATGAAGAATGAGCGTTCCCTAGTTAGGTTTAGCTTTGGGTGCATTCTCTTCTATCTCTTGTGTTTCAACAGGCTTAGTTGTGTCAACACTACCGGATCCTTTTGGGTCATCATCGTGATAATCTTCATCATTCTTCTCTATTTTTCCTTTGTCTGGATCTTTGCGCAGTTTCTGCCGAAATGATACGTTCTTTGATCTTGGCAAGGCGCTTGACATTAAAACGTTTTTGAAAGACGAAGGCTCGAGTCTACTTGCCTTCTGCGCTATTCTCTGCAGGAAGGTCTGCATCAATAGTTCCGATCCTACATGTCCGGTTGATCACGCTGGCAAATGAATTGGAAAAGTAGATTTCAGAAGAATTATCTAGTCCCTTTTCCTATTCGCCAAATTATTAATACATTAATGATTACTAACAAACTAGAAATAACTATAATTACCGTACTAAGTCTTCCATAGAATATATTACCTGTAAGAAGAGCGTTAAAAGATATTAGAATGCCGGTCAGCATCAATATTATTAGTATAATGGTTGATATAACTTTATACTTCAATATCTTGACACAACCTTTCAGTTTATTTCTTTAAAAAATTAATCATTTTTTCAGTATTAACGAATTTGTCATCACCAACTGAATTTTTTAATGCTGTAATTACATTTAGTCTTGAAACTTCGTTGTTTGAACTAAGTATTAAAGCTATTATTCCAGATATCTCTGCTGTTGCAACAGATGTGCCGCCAGCCTTATCTCGGATTAAGTTACCTTTGGAATCAATAGATAATACAGGAATTTCACTTCCTGGTGCGCTAATCGTTGCAGCATTGGAGTAATTCGACTTTGCAATTATATCACCATCAATATTTTGAGCTTTGA
>NZ_AGAF01000266.1 GCF_000224515.1 Desulfosporosinus sp. OT
CCCCTGGATTGGCCGTAATGCTGACTTTAAGCCAGTCTGAGAGCACCTTTGTACCACCAGTTACCGAGCTTCGATCGCCACCTGATTCCCGAATCACTGGGGCAGATTCCCCGGTAACGGCACTTTCATCAACGGAAGCAATCCCCTCAATCACTTCACCGTCGCCTGGAATGATGTCTCCTACCTCCACAAGAACTATATCCCCCTTGCGCAGTTGGGACGCTGAAATGCTCTCTGTTTTTTCGCCGGAAAGCTTTTTGGCCGTGGTCTCACTGCGAGTTTTTCGGAGAGCAGCAGCTTGTGCCTTACCCCTTCCCTCAGCAAGAGATTCGGCGAAGTTAGCAAAGATAACCGTGATCCATAACCAGAAAGCAATTTGACCATCGAACCAAAAATTTTTCATAGAATGGGCGCCTATATCTCGGATGGTGAAGTAAGTTGTTAAGACCGCAAGTACCTCCACCACGAACATTACAGGATTAGTCCATTGGACTTTTGGATTTAGTTTCTTAAACGATTCTTTAACCGCTGCATAAAAGATAGCACGATTGAAGCCCGAAGCGTCACTCATATTCGTTCCTCCTTAAAATATGTGTCCTGCTTGCATCAATAACTGCTCTACGATCGGTCCCAATGCCAAGGCAGGAAAAAAGGTTAAGGCTCCAACGACTAATACCACGCCTGCTAAAAGGCCTGCAAATAACCCACCCGTTGTTTGAAAAGTACCTGCCCCTGCTGGTGTCGTTTTCTTTGTTACCATGCTGCCAGCAATAGCTAAAGCAGGCAGAATAACTCCAAAACGCCCGATGAGAATGGATAAACCGATAGCCACATTGTAGAAGACTGTATTAACATTTAGCCCGGCAAACGCGCTCCCATTATTACCCCCAGCAGATGCAAAGGCATAGAGAATCTCGCTTAGACCATGGGGGCCGGGATTGGCTATAGAAGAAGTACCCGCCGGAATAACTATGGCAAGAGCACTACCTAATAAAATGGTAGCCGCTGGGATGAGTACAGCTAAGATTGCCATTTTCATTTCGAAGGACTCAATCTTTTTCCCTAGATATTCCGGAGTTCGCCCCACCATTAGGCCAACAATAAAGACGGTAAGAATTACAAACATCAATATTCCGTATAATCCCGCTCCCACGCCGCCAAACACGACTTCGCCAAGCATAATCTGGAGCAGCGGTACAAGTCCGCCTAACGGTGTAAGACTGTCATGCATTGCATTGACTGCTCCACAGGAAGCGGCAGTGGTAATGGTAGCAAACAAGGCAGAGTTAGCAACACCAAACCTGACTTCTTTCCCCTCCATGATGGTTGAACCGCTAATGCCAAGTTTACTGATTAAAGGATTACCCGCTAATTCAGAACTATAAATCGTTCCCAGCATGACGACGAACAGTACCATCATTGCCACAAGAATAACCTTACCCTGTTTAGAGTCTTTTACCATTTTCCCATACATAAAGGTTAAGCCGGCGGGAATGAGTAGGATAAATAACATTTCCAAAAAGTTTGTGAACGGTGTTGGATTTTCAAATGGATGGGCTGAGTTAGCGTTGAAAAATCCGCCACCATTAGTACCGAACATTTTTATAGCTTCTTGAGAAGCAACAGGCCCCATGGCGATTGTCTGCTTAGTACCTTCCAAAGTGTGCAGCGATAAATAGGGAGACAGATTCTGAATCACCCCTTGAGAAGCAAGCACCAAGGCACCAATAATTGATAAAGGTAGTAAGATGCGGAGAACAGATCTGGTCAAGTCTACCCAAAAGTTACCGATTGACTTAGCTTGATGACGGGTTAAGCCACGAATCAGGGCAACCACCACAACCATCCCGGTAGCTGCAGAAACAAAATTTTGTACCGTCATCCCGGTCATCTGGGTAAAGTAACTCATCGTCGATTCACCCGCATAGGCTTGCCAATTGGTATTGGTGATAAAACTAGCTGCTGTATTAAACGCCAAATCCCAAGGCACAGCACTGAATCCCTGTGGATTAAAAGGCAAGTGACCTTGTAGAAGTTGGAGAATAAATAAAGCCACAAATCCTAGAAAGTTAAATGCTAAAAGAGATACAGCATATTGCCACCAACTCATTTCTGCTTGAGGGTCAATTGCACACACACGGAATACAGCCTTTTCTATAGGACTGAAAAGCCTATCTAAAAATGTCTTTTCACCTTGGTATACTTTGGCCATATATCCGCCCAATGGTATAGCTAAACCGATTAGGAGTATTAAATATACTGCAAATTGTAAAAGATCTATGCCTTTCATTACAATTCCTCCGCGTTCATCAGTGAGAAACAAAGATAGATTAATAAGCCAAGCGCTACAATTCCACCTAAAATCATATCAGACATTTATTCTTCCCCCTAAACCGGATACTCTGATTATTTAAGCCTTTTCGTTTCTCCGGCAGTTTCAATATTCTCCAACTCATCACATTCTTCAAAATCCATTTCATCGAGAAAACTAAAACCTAAAATGGCTAAAGCCCACTCTTGACGTTCTGTTTCTGAAGTAAGATCCAAACCGAATAATGAGTAAAGAAGCTTTTTAAACAGTTTCATTACAATAATCTCTTTTCTAATAAGATTTTTCGCAGAAGAAATAATCATATTAACTTGTTCTTGACACCAATGCATCTCCTTTAGATGCAACTAGCTTTCAAGATCTACAAACTCTTTGGGTAATCTTGAAGTTCCCCCTCCAATTTAACCATAAATCTCATGCTGACTTATTATAGCCTGAAACCCCATAAAAATAGTCTAAATATATATCCCAAAAGCATAAAGAAAACATAAGGATTGGATGGCTCATTAAGCAAATACATTAAAAATCGCTGATATGGCTAGTGATTTTTTAGCAACGATTGGCCACATCACAGCATACCTTAATCCTTGGAGGAGAATAATGATAGTAATGTTTGCGTGGTTAAGGAGATAGTTAAAAACATGAATATTAATCACCTCTGGTTAATCGTCAGTGCCAGTTTTGTCTTCTTTATGCAGGCTGGTTTTGTTTGTTATGAAGTTGGGTTTATCCAATCCAAGAATGTTATCAGTGTGGCGATTGAAAATATCCTTACCTTTGTCATAACGACCTTGGTCTACTGCTTTTTGGGTTTTGCTCTGATGTTCGGACCTACACATCTGGGGCTTTTCGGTGGCAGTTACTGGTTTCTTAAGGATTTGCCTCTTTCTCAGCCTTCTCTAGGATATGTTTTTGTTTTTTTTGAACTGATGTTTGCCGGTACAGCTGTGACGATTGTCTCTGGGAGCATGTCGGAGAGAACTCGCCTTCTCCCCTTACTGATCGCTGCAGGTTTCCTGGCTGGCCTCATTTATCCCCTGTTTGGGCATTGGGTATGGGGTGATTTATTCATTAATCAATCGGCTTGGTTGAAAAACTTAGGCTTTTTAGATTTTGCCGGGGCTACTGTCGTACATGGAACTGCGGGGTGGGTTTCCCTGGCAGGAATTATTATGGTCGGGGCGCGTAAAGATCGTTGGGATGCCACAGGGAAACTTAAGAAAATTGGAAGATCAAACATACCCTTCGCTGCCTTAGGGACCTTCATCTTATGGTTTAGTTGGTTTGGTTTTAATGGTGGAAGTCTCTTGGAGTTTAATGACCGAGTTGGTTTAATCCTTTTAAACACTAATTTTTCAGCAGCCTCGGGAGTTGTCGGTGCGATTCTAACCAACCATTTCTTCCTCAAAGACCATAGCTATATGGAAGCCATCTTTGCGGGGGCCTTGGGAGGGCTAGTTGCGATTACAGCCGGATCTAACTACCTCCAGCCTCAGGATGCTGTCCTGGTTGGCTTGATCGCCGGTTCCATCGTCGTCTTTTCTGGGTTATGGCTGGAAAAACTTGGGTTGGATGATGCTGTGGGAGCAGTTTCGATTCATGGTTTTGGTGGTGCCACAGGTACGATTTTATTGCCTTTTTTAGTTCCGGCGGAATTTCTAAGCGGCCAAACGCGTCTGATCAAGATTTTAGTCCAACTGACAGGTGTAACGATTAATTTTCTCTGGGCCTTTGGCTTAGGTCTCTTGATGTTTTACGTAATTAAGAAAACGCTGGGACTGAGAGTTACGGAAGAGGAAGAAGAGAAAGGCTTAAACATTGTTGAATTTGCCGATCTTTATTCCTGGCAGGACTATTTGAAAAGAACGCATTATGAGAGTCTAACTCAGGACCTGAGCGGAACCATTCAAGTACAAAATCAACTGCTCCAGAAGCAAGCCAAGCTTTTGGTGGAAACACAGGAGCAAGAACGGGTAAAATTGGCACGAGATCTTCATGATGGTGTTGGACAGTCTCTGGCTGCTCTAAAACTCCAATTAGGCATGATTGCTCAAAAAATCAAGGTCGAACATCCAGATTCTCCCCTGAGCGGACAAGTGGAACGCACTGTGAGCTTAACCACGGAAACTATCGAGGAAATCCGAGGCGTTTTATTCAATTTGAAACCAGCTCTTTTGCAGGAAAAAGGGCTAGCAGCCTCTGTCGATGTTTTATTGAGAAACCTGGAGAAAACCAGCGGAATCCGCTTTGAATATCACTTGCTTGCCCCAATGCCCACTTGGGAAGAGGCTGCCAGTTTAAATCTGTATCGTGTCATTCAGGAATGTTTGACAAATATCCTAAAACATTCTCAGGCGACTGAAATAGTCGTAAACTTTAGTAAGCTCAGAAGCAACCTGTTTCTTTTGCAAATTAGTGATAATGGCCAAGGTTTTAGCGTTAGCAAAGTTCAGGCGGGGTTAGGCTTAAGTTCCATCCAGGAGAGGCTAAAAATGCTCGGCGGGAATTTACAGATTAGCACTGAAGAAGGAAAAGGGACAAGCCTAATGATGGAGGTACCTTATGACGATTAAAGTTTTCTTAGCTGATGACCATAAAATACTGCGTGAATCGTTGATCATTTTACTGCAACAGGAAAGCGATATCGAAGTGATTGGCGAAGCCGCCGATGGTCACCAGGCCCTCGTCGATATTCAGCGTCTAAAACCGGATATTGCCATTTTGGACATTTCTCTACCTCAGTTAAATGGGTTGGAAGTTGCAGCTCGTTTGAAAAAGGAAGATCCAGCAATCAAGATCATTATCTTAACCATGCATAAGAATGAAGATCTAGTGGCTCGGGCCTATCAATTAGAAGTGAACGGCTATGTCTTAAAGGACAATGCCCTCGAAGAGCTCTTAAAATCCATTCGAATCGTTCAAGCTGGCGGAATATATCTGTCCTCGGACATTACTTCTACAGTCATAGCTGGCTTCGTTGCCAATTTTGGTAAAACAGGAGGAAAAGCTGAACTGATTTCTTCCCGAGAACGAGAAATCGTACAGCTTTTAGCTGAGGGAAACAGTAACAAGAATATTGCCCAACTCTTGAATTTAAGTTTAAAAACTGTGGAAACTCATCGCTCGAATATCATGCATAAACTGGGTTTGAAAAGTATCACAGATTTGGTGTTGTACGCTGTCCGTAATCATCTTATTGAGCCTTAACAAGATACAGAGTAAATTCTCAGAATATACAGGATAACCCTGATTAACAGATCCACTGCTCTGTTTTATGATATAGGTAAGAAGTAATCTTAAACAGCAGGAGGATTAGATGATGATCAACAGCGGAGATACAGCCTTTGTCTTAATCAGTGCTGCTCTGGTTTGCCTTATGACGCCGGGATTAGCCTTTTTTTACGGTGGCCTGGTAAGAAAAAAGAACGTTTTAACTATTATGATTCAAAGTTTTATATCGATGGGAATCGTCACAGCAATATGGGTCTTTGGCGGGTTTAGCCTAGCCTTTGGTAAAGATGTTCATGGTCTGATCGGTAATTTGCAATATTTTGGACTACAGGGCGTTGGCATGAGCCCCAATCCTGCCTATGGACCGACGATACCGTTCTTAGTGTTCTATATTTATCAGTCGATGTTCGCCATTATTACCCCCGCCTTGATAACGGGAGCCTTTGCCGACAGAGTGAGTTTTAAGAGCTATTTAAAGTTTTTAGTCCTGTGGAGTATTTTAGTGTATATCCCTTTGACTCACTGGATTTGGGGTGGCGGTTTCCTAGCTCAGATGGGTGTTGTTGATTTTGCCGGTGGTATCGTTGTCCACGTCAGTGCTGGTATTGCTGCTTTAGCCTCCGTCTTTTTTGTGGGTAAACGGGTTATGGTTCCTGGCGAAAAAGCAGCACCCCATAATATTGCTTTTGTCGCTTTAGGAACAGGCCTTTTGTGGTTTGGCTGGTTTGGTTTCAATGGTGGTAGTGCTTTAGCAGCTAATGGCATCGCTGCAACAGCCTTTGTGAATACCGATATTGCGGGTTCGTTTGCCATGATTACTTGGTTACTGATTTCCTGGATCCATGAAAAGAAACCAACCATGGTCGGAGTTCTGACTGGTGCAGTTGCCGGATTGGCGACCATCACCCCAGCGGCGGGATATGTTCAGCCTTGGGCTGCCGTTATTATTGGCATCTTATCCTCCGTCGTTTGTTATATGGCTGTCCAAGTTCGGATTAAACTGGACTGGGATGACGCCCTGGATGTCTGGGGAGTTCACGGAGTTGGTGGTATCCTGGGTTCCATCCTCGTAGGTGTCTTTGCAGTGTCAACTGTGAATGGGACAAGTGGTTTGATCCAAGGCAACATGCACCAATTCCTGGTTCAAACGTTTGGTGTTGTCTTTACAGCAATCTATGCCTTTGTCGTAACCTATCTCATTCTCAAAGTCATCAATATCTTCGATTCAGTTCGCGTACCTGAAAAAGTGGAAATAATGGGACTGGACACTTCCCTTCATGGCGAAGTTGCTTACGATTTATAATTAAGGTCAAGGTTATAATGTAAAAAGAAAATAGACTCTTTGGTCGATTAGTGTTGGCCAAAAAGTCTATTTCTTTTCATAATAAGATTAACAATTTCTTATTCGTTAAAGGTTCATCTATAAAAGGTTGTCTAGTTAGTCGAGTCAGAATGGTTCTTATGAACTATCTGTCAACTTTCCCCTTCAATAGGTGATGAAATTTTAAATAGTTCAGTATATTTTGCTTTTCACTTAGTTCAACATGGATAAGAGGTTGAGTTTTTTGGTCAATAACACCGGACCATTTGGTATAAATGGTTTGATTATATAGTTTGTGAGTGATTGGGTCAGCATAACTCAGATAAATGATGACAAACTGTGGAGCGATATCGGCTTGTAAGAAGTCAGCGCTCTCTATGCTAAGGAGCAGACTTGTGGTGGTATCTCTGGGAATATCGTTAACCACGGTATATTCATCAACAAGAATAGGTTCTTGTAACAAGTTTTCGTTAAAGACAATGGTTTTACTAGAAAGGTTTGTTGCTGGATGAGTTCCTACATTATAGAATTTGAATTCGAATTCGAAACTAAGTTCGTTTGCTTGATGAATAGAAGGAGATTCTTTGAGTGTGAAATATGGGCGTGCTGCTTCACGTTGAGTTTGCCAGCTGGTGACTGAGATATAGACAGATATTATCGAAACTAATGCAAAAATTGCCGTTGAAACCGTAACGATGGTGCCTGACCAATTACGTTTTTTTATGTCCCAAGACATAGTCTCCCCCTAATTCAACGTATAGTTATCACTATTATATTGGTTAACTGTCTAAAACATTCTTGGTATCCTCCTATTCACCAAGCCCTCAGTGATTTCTCTGAGTTCAATGAGAATTAAGGACCGGACCTATATCAGAAGATTAAACAATTCTTGATTATCATTTATCACGGTATATTGTATCCCTTTTTTGTCCATCTTCTCAATGAGGGTTTGGTAATCTTCTTTTTGGGTGAGTTCAATCCCTACCAAGGTCGGACCGTTTTCTTTATTGTTAACTTGCGTATACTCAAACCGCGTGATATCGTCGTTAGGCCCCAAGACATCGACCACAAATTCCTTAAGTGCACCAGGACGCTGGGGGAAATTAATGATGAAATAATGTTTGAGCCCTTGATCAAGGAGGGAACGTTCTTTAATCTCGGGAGTCCTTTCAATATCATTATTTCCGCCGCTAATAATACAAACAATTGTTTTACCCTTGATTTGATCTCTATAGCCGTCTAAAGCCGCGATCGGAAGAGCACCTGCGGGTTCTACGACAATCGCATTATCATTGTACATCTCTAAAATCGTTGTGCAGACTTTTCCTTCACTAACGACTAAGATATCATCTAAGACCTCCTGACAGATATCAAAGGTTAGGTCGCCAACACGCTTTACAGCGGCTCCATCAACAAACTTATCAATTTTGTCTAAAGTTACGACTTCATTTTTATCAAAGGATTGCTTCATAGAACAGGCCCCCTGTGGTTCTACTCCAATAATTTTGGTAGAAGGGCTCAGGCGTTTGATGTATGTGCCAACTCCCGACATCATCCCACCCCCTCCAATGGCTCCAAACACGTAATCTACCGGATTTTCTAAATCGTTAAGAATTTCAATGGCAATCGTACCTTGTCCTGCGATAACCAGAAGATCATTAAAAGGATGAATGAAATATTTGTTTCCTGCTTCACAATGCTTCATCGCTTCATAAAATGCATCGTCAAAGGTGTCTCCAATCAGAACGACTTCCACAAACTCTTTGCCAAAACGTTTAACTTGGGAGACCTTTTGTTTGGGGGTAGTAGAAGGCATATATATTCTTCCTGGGATCCCCAAGGCTTGGCATGAATAGGCGACTCCTTGAGCATGGTTACCAGCACTGGCACAGACTACTCCGTTACTTAGTTGGTTAGAGGGAATGCTTTGAATCAGGTTATAAGCTCCCCGAATCTTAAAAGAACGGACAACTTGTAAATCTTCACGTTTTAGATATAGGTTGCAATTGTATTTTTCTGAGAGAATGTCATTTCGTTGGAGCGGCGTCTTATTAATGATGCCTTTGAGAGCTTGGCCAGCTTTTATGATATCTTCTAATAATTCTTTCCCCATGTTCTTACCCCTTTTCATGTTCTCTAGTTTATATTGCCGAACCTCTCTCAATCCCAACAATATTTTTATACCCTACCACAGTACGCTCGTTAATTATACCTTAAGATCATCACAAATGTCTTTGATCTTGATTGGATATGCTTACTTCCTGAATAATACTTTCAGTAGCCAACCTTTAAAGCTCAATTTCTCGGGAACTGGTTTTCGCCCACAGACGAGACCATAGCCAAAGTAGCCTTGGTTTTTCTTTATAAAACCAGCATTTCTTTGTAGTCTAGCCAGTAAGCCAGGCTGCTTTCTAACTTTGTCCGTAAGGTCTTTGACTAAAACCCAATCCTTTTTGAGTTCGTTCATGATCGAATTGCCTTTAGTTCTCAATGGTTGAGGATTCTTAATGTCTACATCCAGAAATCCCGCTTGTGATATAGCATCGAGCCATTCTTCAAAAGGCAAGGGATTGGTGCTGGGACCGAAGCACTCCTCCATCTGTCTTCTAAGATTAGCGGGCAATTCTCTGAGTAGAGCCATTTCCAGGTCAGCAACTCTGCCCTCAGGTTTTAGCACTCGATAGAACTCCTGGTAAACTTTAACCTTATCTAAAAACACCGTTATTGACTCAGCCATGACCATATCAAAGTGGTTGCTGGGGAAAGGTAAATTACAAACATCTGCTACCTTAAACTCAACTAAATGAGAAACTCCCTCTTTTTCAGCTCTCAAGCCTGCTTTTTCAATCATTTGAGAACTGATATCTACTCCCATGATTTTGCAGCCAATAGATTTAGCCAAGTAACAAGCTGTAAGACCGCTTCCACAGCCAGCGTCAAGAACATATTCATCAGGCTTTATCTGTAAAGCATCCAAATTTTGTTTGGTAGCGGGGAAACCTCCCGGATGGGAACTGCCAATGCCCAGCCAAGCCAAGAGTTCAAAATAGTTCATGTCTTCCACTCTCTTGCTTTCTCCCAATGCCATCTCTTGCCCCTCCTTCCATGGGTCTATGGCATTATATTCCACAGGGATACTTGCTGACAGTTAACTTGGTCGCTTCAAGAACTCCCACTAATTTGCACTCTTGTACTTAAGAACACCTGAACAGTTGCGGGCCATGTCATTAACTTGAAAAGGGCTACTAGTTTAATTCGTATGTTGTATTATAATTAACTGAAAATATAATTGTTGGAAAGAGGTTATGATCTTGAAACGAAACATAATAAAGATAGATGAAGAAAAATGTAACGGTTGTGGCCTATGTGTCGGTGCCTGTCATGAAGGTGCCTTAGAATTGGTGGATGGAAAAGCTCGTCTTAGCTCTGAAAGCTATTGTGACGGTCTTGGTGACTGTCTACCAGAGTGTTCAACCGGAGCCATCGCCCTTGAGGAAAGAGAAGCTGTTGAATATGATGAAGAGGCTCTGAAGAAGCATAGGAGCAATACAAAGGCGCAGCCGCCCGAAGTATCTATTCCCTGTGGTTGCCCAAGAACTCTAGCAAAATAATTGAGGAGTTCGCGTTTAATCACTAGCGCAAGTTCTTTGCAAATGCAATGATTTTATTGGTCATTTGAACATCCCCCATACCGTAGATATGAATCCCCTGAATTTCTCTAAAGAACTCTGTAATAAACTCGAAAGCGATTTCTAAGCCACTCTTCCCCTCTTCCATTTGCTTAATTATTTCATCTGGGACCGTGACTCCCGCCATTTTGTTATTTATAAATTTGACTAATTTCAAATTTATTAGAGGCATAACACCTAAGAGAATTGGTTTACCTAGCATTTTAGCCTCTGCTAAGAACTCTCTCGCCTTAGCTACGTCATAAATGGGCTGTGTTTGAAAGAAATCAGCGCCCATTTCTATTTTCCTCTTCATTCGTTCGATTTCTACAGTTAAGTTCGTTGCCCCTGGGGTTGCGGTGGCTGCGATAGTAAAGTCCGTGCATCCTTTGATTTCAATTTCGTTGGCATCTTTGCCAGAATTTAAATTATTGATCAGTTTAATTAGTTCAAAGCTATTATAATTATAAACGCCTTTGGACCCTTTATAGGGTCCATGATTGGGAGCATCCCCGGTAGTTGCTAAAATACCCCTAATCCCTAAAGCATGAGCGCCTAATAAATCTGCTTGTGTACCTAATAAGCTTCTATCTCTACAGGTGAAATGAGGAATAGTCTCAATTCCCAATTGTTGTTTAAGAATACTCGCCGCCATAACAGAGTTCATTCTCAAATTCGCATTGGGGCAATCGTGAACATTGATGGCATCTAATCCCTCATAGTCTTGAGCTAGCGTAAGCCTGTCCTCAAGGAGCGTACCATCAATTGCACCTAATTCTGTGGTGTAAATAAAGTCGCCCGTGGCTAATTTGCTTTTTAAGTCAACAGCGTTTTTCATTTTTAGTTTTCTCCTTTACATCTCAGTAATATTTACTCGTAATCCAGCCAACATTCTATCTCCTCAGTGATAAATTGAGCCAACAATTTTCCTGATTGAGCAGCCATTTCCCATACCGGTTGATCTTCCATTGTAAGGTAAGGAACATTTTCATCAATATTTAATTGAGCTACAGGCTGCACGTTTTCCATTAACAATTCTTTACCAATTGCCTTAAGTGCAAGTTCTCTAGTTTGCTTACTCAACCCTGAAATAATTGTAACGACATATTTTTGCTCAGTTGAACCGTTTAAGTGTCTCCTCGATCGAAGCCTTTCTATAAATGTTTTAGTAAAAGAATCGAGCACTCCGGAGGGTGTATATCCCCCTATTACTAATCCTTTTGCCGCTTGTAATTTTATGGCGAGTTCAGGAAAATCATCAGCTACTTTGCAAATATTATCTTCTCTGCAGGCTTTACAAGCTCGGCATGGTCCGACGTTTAAATGGCTGAGTTTCACAAATTCATAGTCTAAGCCGCTTGTTTGCAGGACTTGCAAAACCAATTGGTCCATGTTGCTATTAGGTATGGGACTTGCTGAGATACCTAATATTTCAATCCCCACGAGATTTCCTCCTGACTAAATTCGATTAGAATAGGCATCTAAAACTTATGGCACTAATGGAGGTATGAGGGATTAGGCCTATAAAACCAAGCAATTTTAAATTGTTCTCCGTCATTTCCAAATAATCCTTTTTTTATGCTCTTCATTTATAAAGATCAAGGTTCACTGCTACCACTCAATTGATATCATGTAATATTAATCGGTGTATAAACGATGGAATTAATCACTGGCGTGTTACTACTGGAACTATGGCGTTCATCCCCATCCACACTTTAGATACAAAATAGTATAACTTAAGAAATACAAATCCTCGGTACTTCTACCGAGGATTTGTATGGTTAAGTTGTTTAAAGGCACTTATTAACTATTAACTAAGGTTCCTATTTACCCGCATACGACTCTTTCGCGTAATTTTTGTATCATAGAAGGAACATTAATTTTCATCGGGCATCGTTCGACACACCGTCCACAGCGAAGACAGGTGAATACTAGTGGAGCTGCCTTTTCTAACCCTCCGGCAACAAAGGCGGTCCAAACTGCGCCAATACCACTCATATATACATGACCAAAATGCCCGGCTGTGACTTGGAAGACTGGGCATTCATACATACATCCCCCACAACGCAGACAATGCAGGGCCTCGCTAAATTTCTCTTCTTTAGCCATATCACTACGCCCGTTGTCAACAAAAATTACATAGAATTCTTTAGGTCCATGTGCGCCATAAGTTGTGACTTTTTCAATATCACCAGTTTTACTTGGTCCACTGATAATATTAACATAACCAGGTACGCCATATTGAGCATAACGCCAAGTGACCTCAGTAACTTTCATCGCTTCTTGAAAGGTAGGCACAATTTTTTCTATACCAACTAAAACGATATGAACAGGTGGTGCCCCGGTCGAAAGTCGGACGTTACCCTCATTTTCGATAATAACCATGGCCCCGGTATCGGCAGCCACTACATTGGCACCGCTTATACCCACATCAGCAGTGAAATACTTTTCTCTTAAGAAATCTCTTACTACAGCCACTTCCTGGGCTATATCAGGGGGTACTTCTTTATTGAAGAACTTAGTAAATAGTTCAGCCACCTTCTCACGAGGCACATGAATGGAAGGCGACAGAATGTGCATTGGTTTTTCGTGATTAAGTTGTAAGATGAATTCCCCTAAGTCGGTCTCCCAGACTTCATTGCCTTTTTCTTCTAGATATTCTCTTAAGGAAAGTTCTTCTCCCAACATACTTTTTCCCTTAACAATCGTTTTGCCAGTCCCAATAATTTTGGCTGTCATCTCCAACGCTTCTTGTTTATCTTTAGCATAGAAGGCTTTTCCTTTATTTCGTTCGACAGAATCCATAGCTTGTTTAAGTAGTTCGGAATTATGGGCGATAGAATTTGACTTAATCCCCCGCACTTCTTCAGCCATTTCAGGAGTGTGAGGGAAGCGATCTAACGTTTCGGCAGTCGTCTCGCGATAAGATTTAACCGCACGAGTAATGGCCTTCTTGATATTTTCATCTTTGCTCGCTTTATTAAGATTTTTTGTATAGTCATTGAATTCTTTCTGCAAATCGGCCATTAAGCTTCAAACCCCCTAAATAAAAATTCGATCAAATCTTCTATTACAGTTTTAGTATCTTTTCCTTGTCCACCTTGTAAAGCTGATAAGCAATAAGGACATGAAGTTAAGATTAGATCAGCCCCCGTCTCCTCTAGCTCTTCTACCCTGCGCGTTGCTACTGTGTGAGAAACATCCGGGAAAAGAAGTTTATTTGGACCACCACAACAAGTTGTCCATTGCCGATTACTCATAGCCTCTCGCACAGGGACACCGACACTTTGCAAAATATCTCTAAGCTCTTCTGTGATCTCTAATTCACGAGCCAAACGACAAGAGTCATGGACTACTACAGTTTTATCAGTTTTGATGGCAGGAAGTCTGTGCCTTTTTTCCCATACTAAATCAACAAACGTCCGAATTTCAAAAGGGAAGTCCTTGACAAGTTTAGGATACACAAATTTAAATACTTCTGCGGCGTGAGGAGACAGACAAACAATAGTCTTCGCCCTACTCTGTTTTAATACCTCTGCTACTTTTAGGGCATAAGATTCCATATCTTCACAAAAGCCTAGTTCAGAAAGCAATGCCCCACTGTAAAGTTCTTTCTTGCCAGCGTAACAAAGGTCATAACCTAACTTTTGCAGAATTATCGCTGCTTTATAAGAAATGGAATTGAATCGCTCTCGATCTTTAGCCAGAACAGAAGCATAAATCTTCTCGGCATTGATCCCAGTTTTATTAATAATATTTCTAGCACCCATCATCAAAGAAAATACTTTACTTCCTTGATCCATATGGGTCATCGTACTCACTAACGAATCAATAAAAGGAAGAAGTTGATATTCACCCCCTGTGTAAAATAACAAGTCACCATGTTCAGGTAATTTTAGAGCATTAGCCCAGGCAGCCACTTCTGAACCTTTCATAGCAAGCGGATTGCCGTGTTTAACTATATTACCGCGTATAATTTCTAACACTGGAGGTAGTTTTGTTTCAGCAGCCATCATTTTCCCCATCCAATCTTTATTTGTTTGGTTTAACTCATAACTATCATTAAATTAGATATTGGTCCGAAAGTAAATCGTTTCTGGACATGTATTATGTATTATAGGAACCACAGTTATTTAATCCATATATTAAGTCTATCCTTGTGTTCAATAATTTTTTCAGCAATTTTTGCTCCAACATTAGAATAGTAATTTCCACCGTCTTTCCGACCAAAACAATTCTGAGCTTCTATATAATTATCACTCGCAATCACTCGGCGGAGTAAAGGGATTCGATTGATTTTATTGATATCAAAGTTTTCAATGGATCGTTCAAATTCATCGCTTAACCTAGAATTACCCCAATATTTGGGGCCTTTTTCAGGCTTAATCTCGAAAACACGCCTCACAAATTCAAACGGAAACGCACCAAAGGAAATTAGAAGCCTGGGTTTATGTTCTAATACTATTTCCTTGAATTCTGCTATTTCCTGAGCTACTTCTGATCCCCACCAATTTAATGTATTAGGAACGAGTCGGCAATCACTAACCGCATTCCGCATAAAAATATTAGTAGTATCTATTCTGGTTTGTATTTCTCTATATACTCTATCCTGTATCTCATCTAATATAGGTGACCAAATGTTGTGGCGAACAGTTGGGTGTTTTGGATTTACTAAAAGCCAAATCGGATAAGCTCTTTCTCCTGTGTCTTGCTTTAACTTCATCTTCATTTTCTGATCTCAACCCTCTCAGCGTTAAGCTTAATGACGTCTGTTGGATTTTTGATGCAATATTTTATGCTAGAAAGGACATAGGATAATAGTCGGAGAGTTTGTATATTACATTATTATATCCTTTCTAATGAAGATTAACATTGTGTACATAACAAGTCAATATGACCATGATTATTATATGCTATAGAGAAACACTATGTATCCATGTTTATTGATTCAAAGCTAGCCAAAAAGAAAAAGCCCCGTACGATGCGATTTCCGCCGTAGGGGCTTCCTAATTTAGCGACAACTTAGAACTAGTTCGCTTCTGTTAACCAAAGCAAACTTTTATAGAAAGAGGAGAAATTAATGAGTACCTATATCTGCCTCATCAACTAAACCCATAGCAACTTCCACTAAGGCACTGAGATGCATCATTTTCATGCCTAGTTTGTAGTGCTTATTCATGTCTACAAACTGGTCCATACAGTTATGGCAGGGAATACATCCATATTTAGCACCGGTAGCCACTAATTGATCAACTTTAGGTTTTGCTTTGACCATCCGCATCCCTTTAGTTGCAGCTACAGCTAAAGCTCCCCCACCAGCTCCACAACAAATGTTGTACATGCGGTTGGGATTCATTTCGCGATAATCCATAACAGCGTTTTCGATTACGTAGCGCTGCGCTTCATAGACGCCTTCTTTACGTACCGTGTTGCAGGGATCATGCATGGTCACAGGGACGGTATTTCTAGTCTTATCTAGTTTTATTACGCCATCTCTGATCCAATCCGCATACAATTCAACAATGTGTCGGACAGGTATCTTGTTTTCCCAATATTTACGCCCAAATACCCTTGTCGAGCGGAAAGCATGGCCACATTCTGTGACGATGATTTCTTTACAATTTAACCGCTCGGCTTCTTCAAAGAGTGGACGTGAAATCTCACAGAACTCATCCTCTTTCCCAGTGAACAAACAAATATTAGTAGCATCCCAGCGTTTGGTGCTGATTGTAAAGTTTGCTTTAGCTGCATGGAAAATATTTAAAATCGTTTGCAGATCACTTGGGTAATGTTTAATCTCACGAGCATTGAAAGTAAACATAAAATCAGCATTGGGCACGTCTAAAGGAATTTTGTAAGTAGGATCTTTCAGATCTTCCTGTAATAATTCCTCAATCCATTCCAGAGTCTCAATGTAGTCAATTTGATCTACACCCATCTGGTTACCTGTGCGGATATGGTCATCGGCAATAATCTGCAAATGGCCAGGTGCATCATCTTTGCCGCGGAATGATCTGGTGAGGGCCGCAATATTTACGCCCATTGGGCATTCCACAGTACACCGTTCACACATGGTACAATTCCAGATGAAAGGATCTTTTTCCGCTTCTTCCCGCATACCTAGGGCTACTTTACGAATGAATTTACGGGGGTCCTGATTTTCGTGGAGATCACTATAGACACACCCTGCAGTACACATACCACAAGTAAGGCAATTGGCAAAATCGTAGCCATTTAACATGCCTGCTACTTCATCACGTAAAGTTGGATCTAAACTTTTAACTCTTATGGTTTCAGCCATTCTTACTATCACCTCCGGCCTTTAAATTAATATTCACTCGGTAGTTCTTTCAATTGAGCCATGGAAAAGACGGGTCCATCTTTGCATACATATTTCGGCCCGATGTTACAGCGACCACAGATTCCCAAGCCGCACTTCATCCGCATTTCTAAAGAAGTGTAGATCCGCTCTGGAGGGAAACCCAGTTTTTCTAAGACTGGCAAAGTATATTTAATCATAGCCGGGGGTCCACACACGACAGCATAAGTATTCACTGATGAGGGAGCCACTTGCTCTGTAATGGTAGGAATAAAGCCTACGTGCTTAGTCCAACCCTCGGCAGGTCTGTCGATCGTGGTTACCAGATTAATATTGGGATTCGTTTCCCATTCAGCTAATTCTTCTTTGTAAAGCAACAATCCAGGATTTCTGGCACCGTAAATAACGGTAATGTCACCATAGTCAGCACGATGTTTTTCATCCAGCATATAGACTGCCATCGAGCGTAGAGTAGTAAAAGCAAAACCTCCTCCAATAATGACGAGATTTTTTCCTTTAAACTCTTCCATCGGATAATAGTTCCCCATAGGTCCTCTTACCCCAACCATAGTTCCTTCTTCCATAAGGTGTAAGGCATTAGACACACATCCCACTTTGGCAACAGAGAACTTAATAATTCCAGGTTCAGTTGGAGAGGTTGCAATTCCAAAAGGAGCTTCTCCGTGACCATAAGCACTCAGTTCAGCAAACTGACCAGGCATATATTTGAAGTTTTCTTCATCTTGTTTATTTTGAAACTGCAGTGTAAAGGTATTGATCAATTTATCTTCAGTTTCACACATATTTTTGATGAGTTTCATTGTAATAGGGAGATAAGGATTCTGTTCCATTAGTCCACCACCACTTCTGCTTTGTTAACCCCATCAATGGCTTGCCGGATATCCATATTAACTGGGCAACCTTTAATGCAGCGACCGCAGCCTACACACGCGATATCGCCATTGTTATGGACAAAATAGTTAAACTTGTGCATCATCCGTTGACGCCAACGCGATTTTTTCTTATCCCGGGGGTTATGACCAGAACCATGTAAAGTAAAGAGAGGCGCCATGCAAGCATCCCACGTTCTCACTCTGCTACCTTCACTCTTGATCACTTCCTCAGAAATATCAAAGCAATGGCAGGTAGGGCAAGAGAATGAACAAGCATTACAGCCTAAGCACTTTTCATGGAGAGTGTCCCAATAGGAATTGTCAAACATTTTATCAAGTTTAGCTGTAATCGTTGAAACATCAACCTTACTCGTAGTTTGAGCACTTTTTACAGTGTCAACGAGTGCTTGTTCCTGGGCGGATAGTTCGGAAAGTTCTCCCAAACTGGCTAATAACTCTTTCCCTTTTTCAGTGATTACTTCAACATTGTAGGAATCTCCCAGATCAATTAATAAAAGATCGGAGCCTTCACTACAGGCAGGAGAAATGCCCATAGAGGAGCAAAAACAGGTCGGAGCAATTTTATTACAGGCAAGCCCGATAATAACTGTGTTATCACGACGATCAAAATAATAAGGGTCGCGATATTGATCATTTTTGAATACTTTATCTAAAAGAAGCATTGCTTTAGCATCACAAGGTCTGATTCCAAATAAAACAGTTTTCCCAACCTTCAACTCGTTCTTAACAGTGATATCCTTGCCTTCTTTGACATAAGACAAGAGTTTTTCATGTTGTGGGAACAGGAGGGATTTAGGAGGAAGTTTGGAATTCAGATAATCTTGCTTGACTTCTGAGAAGCTCTTTGCTGTTTTGAAATTCACGGCACCTGCTTCACTAACTGGAGCAACGACTTGGTATTCAGCAGTTAAAGCATCAAATGATTGGCCAAATTTCTCTTTACTTATCTTCATTTCTTCACCTCACTCCTTTACCAAGAACTCTTCTGGATCATCTGCGCTGTATACATTGAGAGCTGGTTTGATATCTTCGCTGATGCCGGATTCATGGTTATACATTTCTTTAACATCTTTATTAACCTTCCGACTCAAAGCTCGAATATCGACGCCTTGTGGACAGGCTCGGCTACACGCACCACACTCAACACAACGACCGGCTAAGTGAAGCGCACGTCCAGTTTGGAAAAGTAGATTTTCCGCACTATCGACTCCACCTGTAAGCCACTTCGGAGCATTGCAGTCCACAAAACATTCCTGACAATAACACATTGGACAGGCATTGCGACAGGCATAACAACGGATACATTTACTCATTTGCTCTTTAAAGTAGGCTTTTCTCTCTGCATCAGACTTGTTTTCCAGAGCAATGACATCAGCAAAATCTGATTGAGGAACTTCAACCGATCCTCCGATTTTAAGATCCACGATAACAGGATTTGGGTAACGACAGGTTTGACAAGTAGCATCTTTTACATCAGCAAAGTTATACTCTTTGTCACAAGCGATACCTTTAACGGATACTTTTCCATCGGTAATGGTGGCTTCGATGATTTCACCTGTCTCAGCCTCAATTTTATTCTTATCTATGACACCTGGGCAGGAAACGCCAATGATATATAAATCATCTCGTACTAACTGATTTTCCTGCAATAAAACCATTAAAGCCCGGCTATCGCAACCTTTAGCGATGATCGCTTTTTTCCCTGCAGTCTGAGCTGCATAAGTTGCCAGATTGTTCTCACAAGTTTCATCCCAGATTAATTTATCAGCATCTTGAGGAGAACGCACAAAGCAAGGCGTTGATTTTAAAGGCAAGGAACCTTTTTCATAGCCTATTACAACGTCTACTTTACCATCAGCGAGTAATTGACGTGCCGCTGCTCGGATATCATCAATTATGCTATTCATCCGTTCCCCCCCCGTCTACTTTAAATACACCAGTATTGGGTCCTAGCGCTGCAACGCGTTCAGTAACCCCTTTAACTACTTCAGCAAATCGAACACCTTCTGCTGCCGATACCCATGAAAAATTAACCCGACCTTCTTCCAAACCGACATGTTTTAAAAGAGAATCGATGAGCGCAAATTTCCTGCGTGCTACATAATTCCCGCTCATGTAATGGCAATCCCCAGGGTGGCAACCAGAGACTAATACTCCGTCAGCCCCATTAGCCATAGCTTTTAAGATATAGAGAGGGTTAATTCTTCCAGAACATGGAACTCGAATCGTTCTGATCGTTGCTGGATATTGAAATCTGCCTACGCCGGCGAGATCCGCTCCTGCATAACTACACCAGTTACACAAAAAAGCAGCGATTTTAGGTTCGTACGGTTTAGTTTCTCCCATAATCATCTACCTTCCCATCATTATTGAGGCACTTTCAATTTAGAAGGTGTTTAACATAGCAGCTATTTGCTGATTAGTACAACCTCTAAGATTGATGGCACCGCAACGGCAACTTGAAGCGCATGCCCCACAGCCTTTACACAGAGCGTCGTTAACTACCGCAACACGGTTAACCATATCGACGGATACGGCTTTAGCCGAACATACAGCTTCGCAAGTACCGCAAGCAGTACATTTGCGTTTATCAACGAACGCATTTAATCCTGCTGATTCTACCATTTCCTTAGACAAGGCTACACCGGCTCGTCCAGCAGCAGCTTTGGCTTGAGCTATTACTTCTTCCGTATTTTTAGGACTATGAGCTAGACCTGCCATAAATACCCCATCAGTACTGAAATCAACAGGTCTTAATTTCATATGCGCTTCTAAGAAGAAGCCTTCTTTATTTAAGGGAACTTTGAACCATTGGGAAAGCTTTGCTCCGTCTGCCGGAGCTACAATGGCGGCGGCCAGGCAAATTACATCTGCTTCAATCTCGATCGGGCAACCTAAGACGTGATCCTTGACGGTCACAACCAGGGTTTCGCCTTCTTTGGTAACGACAGGTTTTTCATTTTCACTAAAGCGTACAAAGATTATGCCACTTCTTCTGGCTAGTTCATAGTCCTCTTCAAAGTAACCATAGGTACGCATGTCGCGATATAAAATGAATACTTTGGCGGCAGGATTTTGAGTTTTAACTTTGAGAGCTAGCTTGACAGATTTGGTACAACAGGTACGGCTGCAATAAGGATTTTCTTCACAACGTGAACCAACGCATTGAACGAAGACATAATTCTGAGCTTTATCCACTCTAGAATCGTTGCTGACTAAAGCTTCATCTAACTCAAGTTGGGTCATTACACGAGCGTCTTGACCGTATAAATATTCTTTCGGCTGATATTCCTGACCACCAATCATAATAAGAGCTACACCATGCGCAATCTGCTCTCCATTATCTAAGGTCGTCGTAAAGCTACCTAAGAACCCGCCAACTTCTTTGATTTGCGTTCCTACATGAAGCTTGATATTTGGATGTTTATTGACGCTTTCAACCAGCTCGGCAACAAACGCTTTCATATCTTCTCCTCTGAATCCTTTGGAGAATCTTCGCGCTACGCCGCCTAAAGTTGTATCTTTTTCGACTAAATGAACCTCATAACCTTGATCGGCCAAAGATAAGGCACTGGTCATTCCTGCTATCCCGCCACCGATCACCAAGGCAGCGTGGTTCATGGCCATAAATACAGGTTTAACAGGTTGCTGCATAGATGCACGAACAACAGCTAATCTCGTGAGGTCTTTAGCTTTTTCGGTTGCTTTTTCAGGCTCATTCATATGGACCCAAGAACATTGGTCACGAATATTGGCCATGTCAAATAAGTGAGCGTTCAGGCCAGCTTCTTTCAATGTCTCCTGGAATAAAGGCTCATGGGTTCGTGGACTACAGGAAGACACGACGACTCTGTTCAATTTGTATTCTTCAATCAGAGCTTTCATCGAGGCCTGAGCATCCTGCGAACAGGCATAGATTTTTTCAGTAGCCATTACGACGGTAGGCAGAGTCTTGGCATATTCGACAACAGCTGGTACATCGACAATACTGCCGATATTGACACCGCAGTGGCAAATAAATACTCCGGTGCGAATAACGTCTCCAGCAACATCCAGTTCTGGCGGATATTGTTTTTCGCTAACCAGTGTTCCACGTTCTTCAGATAATAAGGAGGCAACCGCACTAGCAGCTGCACTGGCTTGCATAACTGTTTCCGGGATGTCTCTTGGCCCGCTAAAAACACCTGCTGCGAAAATACCTTCTTTAGAAGTATTCACACCAGTTAGCGGTTCAAGTTCAGCAAACCCAAATTTGTTAACTTTCAAGTCTAATATTTTAGATAACTCTTTGGAACTGTCTCCTGCTTCTAATCCTACAGACAGAACTACCAAATCATATTGTTCACTTAATATTTGGCCATCTTCAGTAGAATAGCGGATAACAGAATCACCTGAACCATCTTCCGCCTCATTTACTTCATAAATCCGAGAACGGATGAATTTTACACCATGTTGATTCTTAGCGCTGTCATAATACTTTTCAAAATCTTTGCCATGGGTTCTCATATCCATATAGAAAATTGTAGTATCTACCGGAATATGGCTGTGTTCTTTGGCAATGACCGCTTCTTTAATAGCGTACATACAGCAAACACCAGAACAATAATTATTATTGATTTTGGCGTTTCTGGAACCAACACATTGAATCCAGGCAATTTTCTGAGGTTCTTTTTGGTCAAAAGGTCTTACTAAATGTCCATCAAAAGGTCCAGAGGCACTTAATAGACGCTCAAATTCAAGGCTGGTAACAACACTTTTGATCTTGCCATAACCGTAATATACTAACCTAGAAGCATCAAAGACCTTGAAACCAGGGTTGAGAATCATTGAGCCAACTTCAACATCAATCTCTTTGTCTTGCATAGCATGGTCGATTGCTCCAGCTTGACAGGCTTCAACGCATTTTTTACAAACGTCCTTGCCTTTAATGGTACCATGTTTTTGGAACAAACAATTCTTGTCATCGATTGCAAAGGCATTAGGGAATGCTTGAGAATACTGTTTGAAAACTGCCTTGCGTTTTCCAATACCCTGATTAAATTCATCATCGACTTTTACTGGACATACTGACGCACACGACCCACAACCTGTACATTTTTCGGTATCAATGTATCGTGCTTTCTGTTTGATTGTTACCTTGAAATTTCCTGCTTCACCTTCTGTCTTGACGACCTGAGAATTAGTATAGATGCGAATATTAAGATGGCGTCCGCATTCCACTAATTTAGGGGACAGAATACACATAGAGCAATCATTAGTAGGGAAGGTCTTATCCAACATAGGCATAGTTCCGCCAATAGCTGACGACTCTTCTACCAAATGAACTAAGTATCCCGACTCTGCTAAATCAAGTGCAGACTGGATACCGGCGATTCCTGCGCCAACTATCAAAACGGCACCGATTTTACTTTGACTCATTACAACACCTCTTTCATCATTACTCCTTGTTTAAAGATAGTTACAACAATCACAAAGATACCTTGAATGTTTAATTCGCCATATAAATCAAAAATCCTTTTTAAATAACAAAATATTATAAAAAAATACAAAACGGTTAAATCGCAACTTTTTGAAGTTTTTAGTAAGGATAACTAGGTACTTGAATATCACCACGAAGTTTATTGGGAATAGAAATTTCGCGGCCAAGGCTAAATGAATAAAGTGTACTACGAGTGACCGTTATTTTAAGGAGGTTCTCTATTGCTAAGGCATATAGCGAAAGTTGGAAGGCATACCTGTTACGCAAGATCTGCTCAGGATTTGTTTCGCTATCTTGGTAATCTGAGGTGTCTGAACTGATTTCTCGGCTATCCTTAGCAAACGAATCCGTCTTATAGTCGATAATTTCCGCTTGAAATTCCAGAGGATCATTTTTGCTGATAAGTACAACGTCAATGACGCCTTGAACTAAGATATTTGTTTGAGCCTCGGATGGAACAGTTAAGGTAAAAGGAACCTCTCGAAGTATTTGTTCTGAACTAAAGAGCCGTTGTCCCAGTGTGGTGCCCAGAAACTGGACAATCAGTAAGGGTTGAATACTGTTTTTTTGCTCTGCGCTGATAACTTCACGCTGTTCAAGCATACTTAAAAATTCGATGACGTAACTAAACTGTTCTGCCTGAGATAAGGTTGGCCAAGGATTCGCCCATTCTTTAAATGGAATGTGTTGCATCACAGCGTGTAAAGCGGTTCCTCGTTCTGCCGCGGTTAATGGTTGAGCTGTTTGCAGAAATTTTGGTCGTTTCATCGAATCAGAGCTTTGCCAAAGCGTTGAAAGTAGTGATGCCTCTTCGTTTGTCTGCCAGTTGTATTGACGTTTCAGTTCACTGACACTGGTTTTTGCTACCTGACGAACTGAATGGAGGTGCGGATACTGCCAACTTAGTCGTCGGTTGACTTCGGTAAACCATAGCTCGACTGTATTATTGTCAGTCAAATCACCTGACTCGTTATGCGTAGCGTTGATTTTCTTTGTCTGTGACTGGTCGAAGCACTCCTCGAATTCATTGTCTGAACTTGAACCTAAGCTCAACCCTGAACTCTCCTCTGCACAGTTTATCTTTAGCTGTTCATCAATGTTCTCAACAAACATAGCTGCGGTGTCATTTTCTGTGCAGTCTTCTAAGCTTTCGTTTTTGAACGATGTTAAGTTTCGATGAATATGGATTTCCCACCGCGAATTAATCTCCGGAATGGACAAGGCTGACTGTCCTTCTGCTTCACCGAAGAAATGTTCAGGATGGCGAGCCAGTGCAGGGCCGATCCAATCCAGAAAGCATTTGGCGCTCCGGAGTTGCCCGTCCGGCAAGGAGACTCCTTCCCATTGGGCAGAACGTTGCCATTTTTGAAGGGTATTATCCAAGTTATCTAGGTTACCATAGAGGAGCAATCGTTCTTTAGCGCGAGTTAGAGCGACGTAGAGAATGCGTAACTCTTCAGCCAAAGATTCTTGAGCCAAATGTTGCTTAACTGCGTATTGGATAAGAGAAGGATAGCGAACATAGTTTTCGACATCAATGATGGGCATACCCATGCCTAATTTTGAGTGAAGGAGCACCTTTCCTCTGAGGCTTTGGGTGTTGAATGTACGACCGAGACCTACCACGAACACAATTGGGAACTCCAACCCCTTACTGGCATGAACCGTGATTAGACGAATGACATCTTCGTTTTCTCCCAAAGCGCGGGCATTCCCCAGATCTTTACCTTGCCCTTGGAAGCGCTCCAGAAAGCGTAGGAAACGGAACAATCCTCGGTATCTTGTTGCCTCAAAGCGACTGGCACGATCATAGAGTACTCGTAAGTTAGCCTGACGTTGAACCCCAGCTGGTAGGGTTCCGACATATGCCAAATACCCTGTTTCTTCATAAAGAGACCAAAGCAGATCAGCCAGTGATGAACAACGGGAACGTGTTCGCCAGCTTTGAAGTTTGACCCAGAAATCTGTGATTTTATCCTTCATCCCTGGCGCTGTGGCTAATACTTCACGTGCTTTTGCCAACTGAATTGCTAGAGATTCTTCATAGAGAACTAAGATTTGTTTAAAATTATTGATTTTCTCCGACTGCAAATCTTCATCGGTTATGCCAGCCCAGACTGCAAGGGTTAACGCTTCATAGAAGTCACCTTCGGGGAGCATCATTCGGATTTTCCCTAACTCACTCCCATTGAGGCTGACAAGTGGAGAGCGAAGGACCGCAGCTAAAGAAATATCCAAGCGTGGATTATCGATGATTTTGAGCAGAGACAACATCGTTTCCACTTCACTGGCTCCGAAGTAACCTGTGGTCGTTTCAGCATAAACGGGGATATCGGCGCTTTGGAATTCTTCGACGTAGATAGGCGCCACGGCTGAGTATGAGCGCATTAAGATGACAATATCCGAATAACGTACTGGGCGAAATTTCTGATGGCCTTTATCATATACTTGGAATTCAGCCCCTTGCACCATGTGCTGAATGCGTTTACTGACAAGACGCGCTTCGATTCGAGCCTTGTCGAGATCTTCTGGGGAGATAAGTTCTTCGGTTCCAGAAGATAATTCATCGTCATTAGCTGAGGCACTTTCCGTAGGGCCAGATTCGGGGTCGTTCTCTCCGCTTTGATCTTCGCTCGCCTGCAAAGTTGTTGGATTCTCATCTGAAGAAGGAATGTTCAGCTGGTTTCTTATACTTTTAGGGTCAATAAGGTGGATTTCTATCGGCCCTTCAGCCGTGTGAATTTGATCCTGTCCCAAAACAAAGGATGCGCCATATTGTAAGGCCGCTTGATCATCATAGGGGATCTCCCCTGCCCCTTTGGTCATAATCTGGCGGAATAAAAAATTAACCCCCTCCACTACTTCAAGACGACTCCGGAAATTGCGATTCAGATCAATTACGATCTCCGCAGGAGTCGTGTTGGCAGGCATTCCCGGGTGCCAATGCGGTAGGGTACTATATTTGGTGAGAAATAAGCTGGGGTCGGCCATGCGAAAACGATAAATACTTTGCTTAACATCTCCAACCATAAAGAGATTGGGGGATTCCTCCTGCCTAGATACCAGTTGCAAGATACGCTCTTGGACAGGATTAATATCCTGATATTCATCCACCAAAACTTCCGCAAAATATTTTTTTAATCCTTGGGCAATCACAGAAGCCTCACCGTTTTCCTCCAGTAATTGAAGTGCGAAATGCTCTAAGTCGGTAAAGTCTAAGATGTTACGTTGTGCTTTTGCAGTCCCATAGACTTGTGAAAATTCACTCACTAAACTACCAAGTGTGTGGGCCATAGTGCCCATTCCACGTAAGGCAGGAAGCTGTTCTTCTAGAGGAAAAGCAAAAACATCATTGTTTAAAGAATTAAGTTTCTTTTTGGCCTCATCCCTTAACTTCTTGCATTCTTCTTGGAACGACTTCTGGAAGAGTTCGTCGGCTTTGTCAACAGAATTTTTCTTGGCTTTAGGGCGTATGGCCTGCAGCTTCGGAAAATTGACAACGGCTTGGAGCTGTGCTTCGACCTGAGACCAATTCCCTTCAATTAAAACCCTATTTAACAACTGAACTCGGTTCAGATCATCTTGTAAGGTCGCAGCATAAGGGGTAGGACCTCCTGGAAGCTGAGCAATTTGTTCTGCCCGTTCTAGTAAGTGAATACTTTCAGTCGCTAGGTCGAGTAGTCCCTGGCGAATGGCTTGCCCCCAAACGCTCTGCATTATGGAATCAATATCATCCCACATATAAGCCCTATCAAGTTCACTTAACCAAACTGCCGGGTAGGGTTGACTATAAGCAAACTCGAAAAGACGCAATATATGGTCCATTAACGGTTGATCATCGCGATCTGATCCGAAGGCATCGACGAGTTTCAAAAAGTCAGGGTCAGCACATTCATACCTCGTTTCAAAGAGGTCTTCAATCACATCTTGGCGCAGAAGCTCAGCTTCTGCTTGATCTGCAACCCGAAACGATGGATCAAGATCCAGTTGGTAGAAATACTTGCGGATTAACTCTAAACAGAAAGAATGCAACGTTGTAATGCTTGCCCCATTCAGAAGGGCGCGTTGCTGGAGGAGACGCTTGACTTCTCGTGTTTCTTGTTCGTGAAATAAAGCATCGTCCAAGGCTTTACCAATACGTTCTCGCATCTCATTCGCTGCCGCTTTAGTAAAGGTTACGACAAGAAAACGATCCACATCCTCGGGTTCTTCAGGATGTGTGATGCGATGGATTAACCGTTCGACAAGCACCGCCGTCTTGCCTGAACCAGCCGCAGCGGCGACCATGACTTGGCCTCGTAATGTGATGGCGGCACGTTGTTCCGCAGTCCATTTGGGTTTACTCACCCTGAGCACCTCCTTTGTCTAAGGGTCTAAACCTGTAAACCAGCTCAACATTAATTGTTTCCGTTGACTTGCAGTAAACTTATTTTAGACATCTCTGTTCAGCAGGGATTCTGAAGATTTGCAGCTCGTTAGAGTCATAGTCACGAGTTAATACCCGTACGTCAGAAACACCGTAGTCAGACCGAACTGATACGGTGTTTGTCGCAGTACTTTTATTTGGATAAATCTTACTAACCTATATTCCTAATTATAACTACATTATGTGTGAATATCAATTAAAGAAATTACCTCCACCCGGCCAGCTAACCTGGAGCATTGCTAATCTGTAGTCGATGTAGCCATCAATATTTTCCTCCTCAGCATGACAAAAGGTCAGTAACTATTTTCTTTTACCATCATACGATGATCATATAGGTAATTCATTCCAATTGGAGGCATCAATATGTATTTGCCATCAGTTCAGAAACAAATAGTGGATTTTTCATTTCGTATGATAACTTTCTTTAATAAACTTATGATAAAGCGTGCTTTTAATTCTCTGTCTAAGAACCCGGAAGAAAACATCGAACCTATTTTGAACTGGTGTAAGGTATTTTTAATAAAAGATAAACACAAAGACCTTCTAGCTAAGGTTAGCGCTAACCTTTTAAATAAAGATAACAACTGGCACCAGCTGGCTGTGCGCATGCTCAAAGACTCAACTCCCGCCTCGGTTCAAAACCTTACTTTAAATTTGATTATCAATTCAATTTTGCTGGGGATACCCATACAAAATAAGAACTCAAAGAAATATGGTTTTTCTATCCCCTGGTCTATCCTCATTGATCCAACAGAGAATTGTAATCTAAGATGCAAAGGATGTTGGGCCGGAGACTATGAAAAGGGAGCAAGCCTTGATCTAGCTACAATTGATAGGGTAGTAACCGAGGGAAAAGAACTTGGTATGTTCTTCTACGTTATCTCTGGGGGAGAACCACTAACCAGAAAAGACGACTTGATTAAGTTAGCGAAAAAACACTCAGACGTAGTCTTCCTTATATTTACCAACGGAACATTAATAGACCATTTTTTTGCTAAAGAGGCTGCCCAAGCAGGTAACATGGTTTTTGCTTTGAGTTTAGAGGGATTAGAAAAGGCGACAAATGACCGCAGAGGAGAAGGCGTTTTTTCTAAGGTTATGAACGCTATGGAAGTTCTACATGATGCTGGTGCTTTCTTTGGTTTTTCTGCGACCTATACGCGCCAAAATTTTGAGGATCTAATGAGTGATGATTTTATTGATATGGTTATAACCAAAGGCTGTTATTTTGGCTTTTTCTTCACCTATGTGCCTGTCGGTGGGGAAGCAGATCTAGAGTATATGGCTACTCCTGATCAGAGGGCACAAATGTATCAAAGAATTAAGTATTTCAGAAGCACCAAGCCTATCTTCGTAGCAGACTTTTGGAACGATGGCGAAGCAGTGCGGGGATGTATTGCGGGGGGCAGATCATATTTTCATATTAATGCCTCCGGTGAAGTGGAACCATGCGCTTTTATTCATTATAGTAATTGTAACATTAAAGAGGTTTCTTTATTAGAAGCCCTGGCTTCTCCATTGTTTAAATCCTATCAAAAAAGACAACCTTTTAACGAAAATCATCTTTGCCCTTGTCCGTTAATAGATAATCCTCAAATGCTGGCCGATATGGTGGCCGAATCAGGTGCTTACTCGACCCAAAAAAACTGTCCCGTCAACGCCCAGGATATGGCTGACAGAATGAGAGACTATTCACTAGAATGGCAACAAATTTCTAATATATTAAATGATGCTCTGCGTTGATTAGATCTCAACAAATTTCTAGTTATAAGGTGCAGTGAAAAGTCCCTTGTTGTTAGCAAGGGACTTAACTAATTAAACTAATTTGCTTAATGATTCAACCACCACCAGCCTCAGGCCGAGCAGGTCCATCCTTCGTGCAAGCTAGTACTGCATATCCGCTAAACGTTTGTAGGTTGAATAGCGTTCTCGGGCATGATCTTCGGCAACCGCAAACATTTCTTCTGCAATTTCCGGGAAGGTGGTTTTTAATGAAGCGTAACGTATCTCGCCCATGAGGAAATCACGGAAGGAGACGGTAGGCTCCTTTGAATCAAGAATAAATGGATTCTGGCCTTGTTCTTTCAGCAATGGGTTGTAGCGGTATAGGTGCCAGTAGCCGGCCTCGACAGCCCTTTTCTCTTCTAGAACACTTGTACCCATACCTGAACGGATGCCATGGCTCACGCAGGGGGCGTAGGCAATAATGAGTGAAGGTCCTTTATAGGCCTCTGCTTCAGTGATAACTTTGATTGTATGGTTCATATTAGCTCCAATAGCGATTTGGGCTACGTAGACATAACCATAACTCATAGCCATCATGCCCAGATCTTTCTTTCGAATCTTTTTACCCGCTGCTGCAAATTTAGCAACCGCCGCAGTTTGGGTAGCTTTAGAAGACTGACCGCCGGTATTGGAATATAATTCTGTATCGAGAACCATGATGTTGATATCGTCGCCTGAGGCAAGGACATGATCTAAACCACCATAGCCGATATCATAGGCCCAGCCGTCTCCTCCGACCATCCATTGAGATTGTTTAACAAGCCAGTCTTTCTTAGCTAAAATTTCTTGAACTATCTCACTACCCTGCTCAGGATTTGCTTTTATGGCATCAAGAATCTTAACTTTAGCAATTTTGGTGGCTTCGCTTTCGTCCACATGATCTAACCATTCACGTAAAGCAGATTTTAAAGTTTCACTGATGTTTGTTTGCAATGCTTGTTGTGCCAAGTCAAACAGCCGTTCGCGTATTTGTTTACTGCCGAGATACATTCCATAACCAAATTCAGCGTTATCTTCGAATAGCGAGTTGGCCCATGCGGGTCCTTTCCCTAAAGCGTTGGTGGTATATGGGCAAGATGGGGCACTCAAGCCATAGATCAAGGAACAACCCGTTGCATTAGCTTGCATCATGTGATCCCCGTACAATTGGGTGAGCAACTTAATGTAGGGAGTTTCTCCACAACCTGGGCAAGCGCCGTTGAACTCGAAGAGTGGTCTTAAGAATTGGCTGCCTTTGACAGTGTGTGGATCCATAATTCTTTTCTCGCTAACTGTCATTGCGAATTCCCAGTTTGCGGATTCCATTTCCATTTCATGGTCGGCTGGTTTCATTTCAATGGCTTTGCCTGGAGCAGGACAGACGTCAGCGCAGTTGCCGCAGCCTGTACAATCCATCGGAGCTACTTGGATACGATAGTGAAGTCCCTCAAGCCCTTTGCCAATGGGTTTTTTAGTTTTAAAGGTATCCGGCGCCCTGTCTTTCTCCGCATCATTTAGTAAGAACGGTCGAATCGTGGCGTGTGGGCAGACATAAGAACATTGATTACACTGGATACACTTGTCTATTTGCCATTCAGGAAGCATGATGGCAATGCCACGTTTTTCATAAGCCGTAGTTCCTAGGGGGAAGGTTCCGTCCTCCATTCCGTCAAATGCACTGACTGGTAATTCGTCTCCCTCGGCACGGGCAATAGGTCTTTGGAAGTTCTTAACATAATCCGGTTCATCCTTGATCAGTTTTGGTTCATCCACTGCATCGGTCCAAGAAGAAGGGACATTTATTTTG
>NZ_AGAF01000265.1 GCF_000224515.1 Desulfosporosinus sp. OT
TGAAAACGATATTATTAGTTCCGTCTGGTATATGGCGGAGAAATATGGTGTTGATAGAAAACATGCTTCTTATGTCGAGAAAATGTCCTTGTCCTTGTTTGATAAAACCTGGAATTATCACCGCCTTGGGGATCAAGAAAAATTGTATCTCCAAGTGGCCGCGATTCTTCATGATTCTGGCAATTATGTTAGTTTGAGTGAGCATGGCAACCATTCCTCAAATATTATTCGAACTCAAAGTATCATGGGATTCTCGGACAAAGAACTGGAGTTAATCGCCAATATCGCCAAATACCATACCACACGGATTCCGACTTACTCTGATCAAAGTTATTATGTCTTAAGCCATCATGAAAAGATTTTAGTGTCAAAATTATCTTCGATCTTAAAAATTGCTGAATCCATGGATATTTCACACATGCAAAAGATTCGTGAGATTGAAGTGCTTGCTTCTGCCGATGCGTTACAACTTAGACTGATTAGTAACAAAGACATTCTCTTAGAAAAGTGGGATATCCTGAATAATATAGAATTTTTCCAAGAGGTAATGGGGATTAGAATTAAATTAAAAGCATAAGTTCAAATGAAGTTTTCACATTAATTAATGATCACAGATTGCTAGGGAATGGGTAGCGACAAAAAACACCAGGCTCATATTAACTGATGACCTGGTGTTTTATATATTATTTAAATCGGCAATGTTCATCTGGTTGGAAGTTTTTCATTACATTGTTGAGCAGCTTAAATCCATAAAGTATTTTTTCAAGATCTTCAGGATCAGTATTCTTAAACAATTCGGCTAAGTAATTTTTGCGAATAGCATCTAACTTTTCCTGTACTGCAGATACTTCTTCCGTAAGCGATATCCTGACGATCCGTCGGTCTTCGCTCACCTTTACCTTTTTCACTGCTCCGTGCAACTCAAGTCTATTCACGATACCGCAAACAGTGCTCTTTGTTAGGTCAACTCGCTCACTGAGTTCGGTCAGAGTTATCTCCGGGTGATGGTACAGTTCGTGCAGTACCATCAACTGAGGTACAGTGAAATTATGGCACGCAACTTGAGACAAGATATAATCATGATAAGTTTTGTGGATACTCTTAAACAGATTGGCTATTTCATCTGCGAAGTCTGTAGGGAAATTCATAGGTCACCACCTACTCCATTATTACATGATGATCCCCAGAAGAGGCTTCGACCACCGGTTTCTGTTTGGGTATTAGCAGCCCCAAGACGACTGTGATCAGAACAATTAAAAAGGTCACAAAAAACGTATCGTCAATGGCTTGCACAAGTGCCTGACGTTGTAAAACACCGTAGATTACTTGAACTGAGACTCCTTGAGCATCTCCAGAATACATACCACCCTGCATAAATAGACCTTTCACCGCATTCATAAGGTATACACTGCCTGAATTAAACCAATTAACCTTTTCGGCCATCCTGTAATAGGTTGTAACCTGCGTATTGGTCATAAAGGTTGTCAGGATGGTAACCCCTAGAGAATTCGCCACTTGTCTAACCACATTGGACAAAGCCGAAGCCCTGGCAATCAAATGCATAGGCACTGCGTTCATACCTGCAGTGGAAGACGGCATCATGGCCAGTCCAATCCCAACTCCCCGCAGCATATAGATAATCATAATTGTATGAGGGTCTGTACTTAGGGTGATAGTGGTCAACTGAAAAGTAGTTATCGCTAAGAGAATTAATCCAGGGAGTACAACAGGCTTAGCCCCAAACTTATCAAAGAGCCTACCGCCAATAGGCATGGTAATGCCGGTGGCAACAGCACTGGGAAACATAAACATACCGGTCTGCAGCGCGGTAAACCCCTGAAGGTTTTGCCAGAAGATAGGCAACAAAAAAACCCCGCCAAACAGCGCAACACCGATGATACTGGAAATAAGGATACTGAGTGTAAAGGGCCAAATTTTCAGCAGACCCAAATCCAGCAGAGGATCGGGGTGTGTAAGCTCATTAACAACGAACAATACCAAGCTGAATGCTCCAACTAGTATTAATAATATGTTAATAAAATCATTCCAGTCAATAGAACTTTCACCAAATACATAAAGTAAACAGCTAAGTCCTACTGCGGAAGAAAACGCGCCAATCCAGTCAAATCCTTTGGTAGGGCGCTTAGGCAGTTCCCTAAGCAGCAGAATAGCTAGAATTACTCCGACTACTCCTACCGGAATGTTAACTGTGAAGATGAGGCGCCAGTCCAAATACTGCACGATAAATCCGCCCGTGGTCGGCCCGATAGCAGGAGCAGCCATGGCCGCAATCCCCCACACCCCCAAGGCCGTTCCTCTTTCTTCGGGGGGGAACATTTGATAAATCATCGACATCCCGACCGGCATAATCATCCCGCCGCCGAGGGCTTGAATGATGCGGGCGACAATCATGAACGAGTTGCTCGGAGCAAGCCCGCATAAGGCTGACCCCACGGTAAATACGGTCAAGGCCCAAATGTAGACTTTTTTACTGCCGAAGCGGTCTCCCAAGTATCCGGTCAAAGGAATTACCATCCCCATAGTTAACATATACCCAGTTAGCACCCATTTGATACTATCTTCGGTTACGCCGAAAACTGCCATCATCTTGGGAATCGCTATGTTGACAATGCTCGTGTCTAGGATAGCCATAAATGTGCCTACTACGACTACCAATAAACCTAACCACTTATACAGTCCATCTTCCTGTTTTTCAGGTTTCATAAGCCACCCCGTTATTTAACGTGAATCTTAATCACGGCATTGGTTCCCGGTAACAACTTTACATCGGTTTTAGCTAAGGTTATCTTCACCGGTATCTTTTGCACTACCTTAGTAAAAGTGCCGCCTGTACTCGTAGGCAGAAGGGAGAAAGTAGCCGATGATGCCTGTCCGATAGAATCTACCGTACCCGAAAAGCGTTTGTCTGGAAACTGATCAACGGAAACATCGACTACTTGGCCAGGTTTCAAGCGTTCCAGCTTGGTCTCTTCAATGTTGGCGTTAATGTACAAATGACTAGAGTCAGCCATCATGGCCAAGGTTTGTCCAGGGCTTACCACGACACCCAAATAGTTTTGCTTTTTGAGGATTATGCCCGTAATCGGCGCCCTGATGATAGCCATCTCCAGGCTGGAGTCAGGTAAACTTCCCAAGTCCTGTCTGCCCAGAATTTGACCTTTTTGCACCATCTGGCCTTCGCTAACATTAAACACCAGCAGTTTTCCGGCGATCTGCGGGGTAACGTTCACCAGATCTCCGGTAACCTGAGCGTCCTCGGTGGAAACATAATTGGTGTTCTCAAACCAATAATACATACCTACTCCCGCTATGGCTAACGCCATTATAATAAGTACTGAGAAAATCAGAACCTTTCGCTTACCATTCATAATCCCTGTCTTCCCCCTCTTAAGCAATTATTTCGTGTTGCCAATACCTATTTCAGCCATCATCCCAGGTTTAATCAGGGACTGGTTATTGTCTAGCTTGACCTTAACCTCTATCTGTTTGCTGTGGAAATCTACTACCGGACTGATCACAGAAATACTACCTGTGAAACTTTTATCCGGCAGTTCGTCGATCATGATGGAGACCTTCTGACCTTCTTTCAACTGACTGAGGTAATCGGTAGGAACTTTGGCGTTGACGAACAAATTGGTCCCTCCGACGATGGAAAGCAACGTGACGTTAGGGGCAGCCATTTCACCGACGTGGATATTGCGCTGGCTGACGGTGCCTGAAACAGGTGCAACAATTGTCCCATTACTCAACTGCACTTGAGCCGACCCTAAAGCGGCCTGGGATTGATTCACCAATGCTTGCAAATTATCAATGGTATTTTGAGATTGTCCTTTATTGAGTAAGGCCAAGTCTGACAGTGCATTCTTGTATGCCGTATCGGTGGTGGCAAACTGACCCTGAGCTGCTTCGAGCTGTTGTTTAGGAATACTGCCGGCTTGAAATAATTGGTCATTCCGCTCCAAGCTAACCTTGGCATTATCGTAATTAACTTTTGCACTATCTACTTTTGCTTGGGCCTGAACAAGTTGCTCCGGAGCCCCTATCAGAGCTTTATCCAAGTTAGCCTGAGCGGCATCAACCGCGGCTTGGGCTTGTTTAACCTGATCGGCAACATCCTGATTATCTAAATAGATTAGGGGTTGTCCTTGGGTTACCTTATCCCCAACGTCCACAGCAAGTTTAGAGACACGTGCCGAGATTTTTGCTGCTACGTTGGCCTGAGCTTCAGATTCAATTCGCCCAGCCATAATGTACATATCCTGGGATTGGTCAGTTGCACTAACTTGTTTACTGTTCTGGTTTACCGGAGTGGTGCCACATCCACTTAGCAGCAGACATAGAGCCACTAAAGTCATGCCAATTTTTCTCATCCCTTAGCCCTCCTAGTGTTATATAAAACTGTTCCTGTACGAACAATATTTTACTTAAAAAAACAGAAAATGTCTAGACAAAAATTTGGAGACAACAGACACAAAAACTCTCCATCACCCTGATAGAGAGCTTTTGTTATAATTTGGCGAATGTATTTTCTTTACTACGAACTTATGTTTTAGTAAAATAGGAACATACATTCTTCAAAGGGGTGAAGCTATGGCTAATCGGATTATCTTCCATATAGACGTAAATTCTGCCTATCTTTCCTGGGAGGCTGTCCACAGAATTCAACACGGAGAAACAGTTGATCTAAGGACCGTCCCTTCTGTGGTGGGAGGTAATCCTGAAACACGCCATGGGATTGTTTTGACGAAATCGATTCCTGCCAAAAAATATAACATACAAACAGGTGAAACTATCTACACTGCCAAAGCAAAGTGTCCTGAGTTGATCATCGTGCCACCTAACTATGGTCTATATATGCAATGCAGCCGTGCTTTTGGTGATATCCTTCGCGAGTATTCACCTCTAGTTGAGCAGTATTCTATCGATGAGTATTTTATGGATTTCACAAATATGGGAAGGGTCTATGCCGAACCCATTGAAACAGCTTACAAAATTAAAGAGCGTATCAAAGAGGAACTTGGGTTTACCGTAAATATCGGGATCTCTACCAATAAAATCTTAGCCAAGATGGCTAGTGAACTTAAAAAGCCAGATAAAATACATACCATTTTCCCGCATGAGATCGCCGCTAAAATGTGGTGTCTCCCCATCGAAGAACTGTTCATGGTTGGGAGAGCGACTGCCCAAAAGTTGCGGAGTAGAACCATTAATACTATTGGGGCTTTAGCTCAAGCAGATCCGAATATGATAAGGCTTTTTTTGAAAAGTCATGGGGGGTTAGTGTGGAACTATGCGAATGGAAACGATACATCGCCCGTAAGAGAAAATCGAAGAATTATGATCAAAGGAATCGGCAATTCAACGACAATTTCATTTGATGTAGAGGATCAGACAACTGCTCATCTGGTTTTACTTTCTCTAACTGAAACGGTAGCAGCAAGACTTCGTCAAGCAGAATACTGCGCTCGTTTAGTTTCGGTTTCCTTAAAGACTAACGAATTCCATTCATGTTCTCACCAACGCAAGATTAACTCTGCTCTAGATTGCACAAATGCTATTCATGAGATAGCTTGCGGACTTTTTGATGAATTGTGGCAAGGGGAGCCCGTTCGGCATCTTGGAGTTCGTGTTTCAGAGTTATGTAGAAATGATTTTACGCAGCTTTCTCTTTTCGAGAAGGATTTCGAGAAACAGAGAGCTATTGATCGCACGATCGATTCAATTCGAGAGCGATTTGGACCGGATGCAGTTTTTCGCTCATCTTTCTTGAATAGCGGAGTGCGTTTTAGGTCCGGAGGGACAGTCGATGATGAAGAATATCCGATGATGTCGAGTATCCTTTAGTGAAGCTCTGCAACCGAATATTACAAGATTATCTACATGGATGATCATGTAATGGATTATCTGCAATGGGTCGCCTAAGGCTGACAGTGCATTGATTTTCTTAGCTGGAAGGAACAACTATTACGTTTACTCGATGCACGAAACGGGCCATGATCAAGGGGAAGTAGTGCTAGATAGGTAATCCTTAAGTTTTCTTGGTCCTGCCAGTACTTCTCTGGCGATGTACAAGGTACCATCATCTTTTGTTTTAACAGTCCATTTGACCAGTGTAATATCACCATCCGCAATTTCAATTCCCGTTATACTACGAGGATGGACACTACTTCCATCATTAAAATATGGGGGATTACCTACTTCTGGGAACATGGGTTTATGAGTATGACCTGCGATCAGCATGTGTTTTTCTTGGGCTACCCACTCTGTAAGTTTTTTTTCGACCGCATCTTTTTTATCATAATTTTTGGCCGTACTTGTTGGGTCATTGACGCCAAATAACTCAAGTGGTCTCCAAAAATACCTCACTAAAAATCTTGAGAACCTCCACAATTCGTAATCCATGAAACTGACTTGATGCCCGTGAATTAAAAGGATTTTTTGATTTGTCTCTCTATGCTTTAAAACCAACCCTTCGTGAAGCTTAATATTTTCGAATAACGGGATGTACTTTTTCTCTCGTTCATCAAAGTACTGGTAGAGATTTTTTTTTACATATTTATCATTTCTTTTGAGCATATCGTGGTTCCCAAAAATAAAATAAAGCCTACCTTCATTATAATATTTCGAAAGAAGCTCAAATGCATTGTTGTGCACGCCTATGATGTCGGAAAATCTTTTATTCTTCCATAGTTCATCGCCATCACCAATCTCTATATAAATATAATTTTCATTATAGTAATGCTTTAAAGCAGCAAAATATAAATTTTGGTTCTTAGAAAAATCGTCTGCCCAACCTCCATCCCCCCTATGGACATCACTCATCAAAATAATCCGAGTGGAGTCGTCAATAGGAATTTCTTCTGCTGATTCAAAGACTTTAGAAATACGTTTTAACTTATTCATCTATAACCCTCCACGAAACAGATAAATTTCGCCTAAACAATGCATCTAAGATGTTTTTATAATCAGCTATGATAAAACTTTTACGAGCAAGAAATCTAAGATAGTCTTATTTATTAATATATTAGATTTTTTAAAAATAGTGCTTAATGTATCCAATTTACGTCCAACATCGCTGGCGTGAATTCCTTCCACCGCCTTGCTGGGGGAAGTGGCTAGTGATGACATGCTGTACCAGCAGCCTCGGTCTGACCAGGATTCGTCGTCGGTCAATAAGAGCATCCAGCTTTGAGTAGAGCGACATCATCTGTAGTAAGTGCGTAGACAACTTAATATTTCTCAGTGTACAATTGATAAAAATCACAAGCGTTGATGTTATGATGCGGCTCAGGATAGCAATGAAATATTCATACTGAGGAAAAAATTGCTGGATATAAAGGGGCTAATTATGATGAATCTAATTATGATGAATCTAATATTAAAACCTTGCCAGACCAAAGGCTTTGCCCATGGAATTTCTACTTCTCGGGATTTATTTGATGCACGGGGGATATTATTACTTGCCAAAGGAGAAATTGTGACCTCACGTGTACTCGAGTTATTAAACTCCCATCAGGTTTACATATTACAATACGAATTGGATAAAGCGATTCCCCCTAAATGCTTTTCCCAGGAACGGTATCAAAATATTTTAGAATCAATGCAAGTCATTTACCATGGCACCAATTTGGTAACTGAAGAAAAACTAATGGCTACTCTTGAGATTGTTGATGGTATAATTGACGAACTAATAAAAAATCCATGCACTTATTTTAATTTGAATCAATTTCGTAATTTTGATAATGATACTTATGTTCATTCTGTTAATGTCGGGTTGTTAGCTACCCTGATAGCAATGGAAATGGGGTACCGGAATAACCAACTAAAAGAACTGACTTTAGGAGCGCTTTTACACGATTTAGGTAAAACGACGATCCCCTTAGAAATTCTTAATAAGCCAGCTGGGTTAACTCTCCAAGAATTGAGCTTTTAAAACAGCATCCAGTACGCGGAAATGAGGTAATCCTATTCGAACTCCCTACTTAAACTTTATTAATGCAGCCGAACGTTTAAGTTGTTCATCTAAAACCTTAGCATAAATCCTTGTTGTTCTGGGATCGGCATGCCCTAATGCGTCTTGTACAATTGCAAGGTTATCCGTTTCACGTAGTAATAGGGTGGCAAACGTTGACCGCATTTTGTGAGCGCTAAAACCGTCAGTATTATGGCCTAATGTTTTAAGAATCTCCATATATCTGGTAATAAGATTTTGGACAGCTCTTGGGCTTATACGTTTTCCTTGTATAGAGAGAAATAATGCCTCTGGTTTACCTGGCGCATAACGTGGTCGTTCATTACCAATATAATCGTTCAAAGCCTCGGCAATTTCGGAATTAAAGTATACAACTGTTTCTTTATCACCTTTGCGATTCACCTCAAAGCAACCTTTATTAAGATTTGTTGTTGTGAGATTGAGATTACAAAGTTCAGATAAACGCAATCCCGTTCCAATAAACGTAAGAAATATTGCGTAATTCCGTTTTTCTGTATAAGCTTGATATTTGAGCTGTTCCTTAGATAAACCAGTGCCGTTTTTTAAAATGTCAGTAAGATCAGCAATTTGATTTGGCTCAAGAGCTTTAGGAAGCTTCTGATTGACTTTTATGGGATCCAGTTTGATAGTAATATCTTTCGAAATCATATCCTCACGTAATAAATATCGATAAAGGGACTTTATGACTGCTTGTTTGCGAGCAAGGGCACGCACTCCATTGTTCCGTTCAGTTCTGGCCCAGCTTAAATAGGCTTCTATATCGCGATGCCCAACATTCTCCATATAATACAATGAATTTATGCCTTCAGGAGAAGAGGGAAAGGTAGTCAGGGAATTACATAGGAACTGAAAAAACAAATTAAGTTCATTGGCATAAGCATATTGAGTATTTCTGGACTTATTGATAACTGCAAGATGATTGATAAAATCTTGTGCAAAATAGGGAAGAGTTATAGGATTTGAACCACAATTATTATTTTTCATAAAACCTCCACCCAATATAACCCATAATAAGATTTAGGACATCGTCATTATATATTATTATTGTTCCCTTTATCAACTATCCCAAAGAGAGCTGTTTTCGTGCATAGTTGAACATTACTACATTGCTACTATTGAATTTCGTTACCAAAGCACTTGTAAATAAGATGCATCGCATAGATCTACATGCATTAAGGCTAATTGAGTGTAACCGTAATCTCTAGCTATCAAAGGTTAATAAAGTTAATACGAAGGGACGTAACGAAATCATAGTTTTTGTTACGTCCTTCATTCATGACAAATTCACAACTTTTTCATCAGAAGATCAGATCGCAAGGTTATACTAAGGACATAGAGAAGCAAAGCTTCAAATGATTAAATTAGGGGGAATATCCACAATGAAAAAATTAAGTAATAAAATCACCGCCATCGTAGGAACCGCAACGTTAGCAGTTGGGCTTATGGCTTTACCTGCCCTAGCTGGAACGACTCAGCAACAAGGCAGCGGATGGGTGGGGCAAATGAAAGGCTTCATGCAGCAAACTTTTACCTCAAGTCAACATCAAACCTTAATGAATTCGACGGCTATGCAAAATCTCCATAATTCAGTAGAAATGCAGAATGCCATGCAAACAGGGGATTTTAAGGCGATGCAAGATCTCATGAATTCAGACCCAAATGTTAAGGCTCTAATGGGGAAAGAAAACCTTGATAAAATGAACCAATTTATGAGTCAATCAGAGGGAAATATGATGACTAACGGAAGTAGCGCTCCTAGTTCTAGAAGTGCAGTTATGAATGGCAGTGGGACAACAAATGCCGGAAGCAATATGATGAATTTCTGAAGAGTATAAATCATAGTCAAGTAAACACCGAAATGCTAGGACAAAAGCTTATGGCTTAATGGCTTAATGGGTTAAAGCAGTCAATCAAAATAGTCTAAAAAAGTGCTGAGAACAATTCTCAGCACTTTTTAGTCGTATTCGGTTTATATCGATCCGAAGAATCAAGGATGCAATTAAGGCATAGTTTGTCAAACGCGAAATCTTAGAGGAAAACGTTAGATCCAGAAAAAATGAGGTGGAAATTAGATGCGTGTGAATTTTATCACACTTAAATGACTGATCGATCACAGCTCAACCTTTGTTATTAAAGTATCATTAAGCCATCGAACAGCAATACAGAAACAAAGGAGAGTTGAAATAATGCTATTTAAAGGACTATTATCAAGTTTTGGAGATAAACAAGAAGGCAAAAAAGGAAATGACCAAGAGACTTTCACTATGTTTTGTAATCAATGTGAACAAACCCCTAGTGGTGGATGTACTAAATTTGGAGTTTGCGGCAAAAACCCGGATATATCCAGTTTGCAAGATACCATCATCTATGGTTTGAAAGGTGTGGCAGCTTACGCAACACATGCACGGCAACTAGGCTATAGTGACCCTGAAGTAGATGCAATAACTCAGGAGGCCTTGTATTCAACCTTGACTAACGTCAATTTTAATCTAGCAGAAACAATAGGAATGGCTCTTAAGGTCGGAACTGCTACTGTCAAGATTATGGATGTCCTAGATCAAGCCCATACAGCTTTATTAGGGACACCAACCCCCGTAACTGTTACTGAAGACAAAATCGAAGGACACTGTATCTTAGTCACTGGTCATAACCTGTTTGCTCTGGAACAACTTTTGAAACAGAGTGAAGGGAAAGGCGTAAATATTTACACGCATTCTGAAATGTTACCTGCGCATGGTTATCCTCACTTGAAAAAATACGCTCACTTAAAAGGTAATGTCGGTAAGTCTTGGTTTGATCAGCGTAAACTTTTCGAAGAATTTCCCGGGGCAATTCTTGGAACTACCAACTGTGTTATGCCCATCAAAGGGAGTTACAGCGATCGGTTCTGGTCTTACGACGTTACTGGTTTAGAAGGAGTAGTTAAAATCATCGATGATGATTTCAGTCCAATTATTAATAAAGCCCTATCCTTACCATTAGCTAATGTGAAATCTTCTAAAACCTTGACAACCGGATTCCACCATACCACCGTTTTAGGCATCGCTCCTCAGATCATTGAGGCCGTAAAAGCTGGAAAAATAAAACGTTTCTTTGTTATCGCTGGTTGTGACGCACCAGGAAAAGGTGGAGACTACTACCGGGAATTGGCCCTTTCAGTGCCTCAAGATTGCGTAATACTGACGACTTCCTGCGGTAAGTTCCGTTTTAATGACCATGATTTTGGGACGATTGATGGAATCCCTCGCTATATCGATTTAGGACAATGTAACAATTCTGGTTCTGCAGTTAAAATTGCTTTAGCTTTGGCAGATGCCTTTGGTTGTGGGGTGAATGATCTCCCTCTAAGTATCGTCCTCTCATGGTTTGAACAAAAGGCAATTGCCATTCTCTTGGGGCTCTTTAGCTTAGGTGTCAAAAACATCTATGTTGGACCTAAGTCTCCTGAATTCGTAACACCTGGTGTTTTAAGTGTCCTACAAGAAAATTTCAATCTAAAGCTTACCGGAGATGCAAAGACTGACCTCAAAAATATGCTGGCAGGTGAATAGGGGCTTAGCTGCATAGTTCTCTAGCAAACAACTAATGTGATAACATGAAGGGGCAGGTCGTTTTTAATACGGCCTGGCTTACTTTTTTAAGCTGATTTTTGTTGTCTTGGAGGAGATAAAGGTCAGGTATCGAATTGTTTGAAATGGAATTATTCGGTGGATGCTTGTGGGCTAAGACCTCGCTGAGATTGTTTCCAATTGAGTGAAGGGTATCGTAATGGGTTGCTGAAATATTGTAATGAGCTATATAATGAAGTTATTAAAACAGGATGGGGAAACAATGAAACGAGGATATTAAATGACAGTTAGCGAAAGTTACAAAGAATATGTAGTAGACCAACTTGGAAAGTTGGGTTTTATTACGATTAAAAAGATGTTTGGCGGTGCTGGTCTTTACTATGACGGTTTGATTTTCGGAATACTAGCGAATGACGTCCTATATTTTAAGGTGGATGACTCCAATAGGTCAGACTATGAAAGGGTTGGAATGGAACCATTCCAACCCTTTGCGGACAAACCTATGGTAATGCCCTATTACGAAGTTCCTGTTGATATTTTGGAAAACAGAGAATTATTAGCAGATTGGGCTATGAAATCTCTATTTGTATCGAGAAATAAAAACAGTAAACCTAAAAAGCAGAAGCTTGCGAAAGGTGGTTTATAGCTTAGGTAAAAGACATTCAGAACGGTTGCCGGATCTTTCGAAGATGGGAAAAGTGTAATGACGCGAAGCGTAAATGATTATTAAACGGGAATGTGGTAAGAAATGAAAAAATTATTTCTCATAATCTTTATTGTGGGGATTTGTTTATCCATTGGCATTTATTTATGGCAGTCACGCACGTTCAAAACAGCCCAGATACCAGATGTTCCACCAAATCAGTTACAACAAATGATAGCTAATGGTGAAAGTTTCTATGTCTATTTCTATTCGCCAACCTGTGAGGAGTGTATTAAGTCTGAACCCAAGTTGATACAAGCAGTGAAAGAACTTACGATCAAGAATATTGTGAAGGTCGATGTACAAAAATTTGAGTATTTACGCAAAGACCTCCAAATACAAGGAACTCCAACTCTTTATGTATATGGCAACCATAATATAATAAAGGGCATTACCGGAGGACTTAAAACAGTTGAGGAGTACAAGGATTTTTTTAGAGAAACAGGTGGGACGAGTTGATTTTTAAGTTATTATTAGCAGGTATATACCTATTTGCTGGAGGATCAAAGGTTTTCAATCTGTATCTTTTTAAAGCCACCATTTTGGCATATTACTCCTTTTTGCCGGATTCACTGGCCTTAATGATCGCCATAGTGTTTCCTTGGTTGGAAATATTGGCTGGATTATCTCTAGTTTTGAATTGGAAAACGAAGCATTCTAGTGGGTTTTTGTTTTTGCTGTCCTTGTTTTTCTTTATTCAGATAATCTTAAATTATAGCAATATCCTGCCTTATGGATGTGGATGTTTTGGATTTGGTGGACCGGAAAAAATTAGTTTATACCACGTATTTAGGGATTTTTCCATTATGTTTTTAGCTGGATTTGTCTGCTTAAGAGATTGGAGGAAATCAAGCCAAAAATTCCTATCTTAGCATTGAAAACAAGTTAGAATATAGATTGACATTTATCTAAACGTTGTCGCATAATATAATAACTTGATAATATTAGATGTGTAAGTAATTGTCACCTAAAAGTTGGGTGGAGCACTATCGCTTAATATTGTAGCAGTTTGGAGTGCACTCTTTAAACTGCTCTTTTTATTATTAGAAGAGATTCATTGATGTGGGGGGAACAATAGTGGCAGAAAAAATATTACCTTTTACCAAGGAACAGTTGGAGACAATGATCGAGCAATACGGTTCACCGTTTCATATTTACGATGAAAGGGCTATTCGGGAAAATGCCCGTAAATTAATTGAAGCTTTCAGTTGGGCACCTGAGTTCAAAGAGTACTTTGCGGTCAAAGCAACACCTAACCCCTATATCCTTAAAATCTTACGTGAGGAAGGATTCGGAGCAGATTGTAGTTCACTGGCAGAACTTATTTTAGCGGAAAAAGCTCGAATTTTTGACGAGAATATTATGTTTTCTTCCAATAATACGCCTGCTCTCGAATATAAAAAAGCCAAAGAATTAGGTGCAATCATTAATCTCGATGATATAACTCATATCGATTATTTAGAAGAATATATTGGTATGCCAAAAATTATATCGTTTCGCTATAATCCTGGTCGTTTACGCGATGGGGGAAATGCGATCATTGGTAAACCAGCTGACGCTAAATATGGTTTAACAAAGGCTCAAATCTTTGAAGCCTATCAGACTGCCCGAGAAAAAGGAGCAGAGCGCTTTGGTATCCACACGATGATTATATCCAATGAACTTGATTCTAAGTTTTTTATTGAGACTGCTATAATGATGTTTAAACTTATAGGTGAGATATACGAGAAGTTAGGGATTAGAATTGAATTCGTCAATTTGGGCGGGGGTATTGGTATTCCTTATCGACCAGAGCAAGAACCAGTTAGTCTGGAGGCTGTAAGTAGAGGGATAAAGAATGCTTATGACAAATTGATTGTAGATAAGGGGTTGGACCCTTTGAAGATCGCAATGGAGAGTGGACGGATGATCTTGGGTCCCTATGGTTATTTAGTAACCAAGGTATTGCATAAGAAAGAAATCTACAAAAATTATGTAGGTTTAGATGCCTGTATGGCCGACTTAATGCGTCCTGGACTCTATGACGCCTATCACCATTTAACAGTGATGGGGAAAGAAGAGTGGCCGTGTGATTACATTTATGATGTCACAGGGGGGTTGTGTGAGAACAACGACAAGTTTGCAATAGATCGGGCGTTGCCCAGAATAGATATTGATGATATTGCTGTTATCCACGATACTGGAGCACACGGCCATGCTATGGGATTTAACTACAATGGTAAATTACGCTCGGCAGAGTTGCTGCTCAAAATGGACGGTAGTGTTGAAATGATTCGGCGAGCGGAGACGCTTGAAGATCTTTTTGCTACTTTGGATTTTTCCAGGTTAGAGGAATAGTCATTTGAATGTGTAGTATAGATCTTGATTTTCTTGAAAAAACAAAAAAGTTTTGCTTTCTAACTAGTACGAGCAAGGTCCAAAGTGGTCGTTGCACTTTGGACCTTTACAAATCACGGCAAAATATTGCGTTTCATCATAGACTTGCCTCCCTGTATACATTCTTTTTTAGAGACACATGATAATAAGAGGTGATGTAAGTTATGTCGGATAAAAATCAAGAACGCAAAATAAAGATAATAAAGAATGGTCCCTATATTGTTACAGGAAATGTACCTTTATCTGAGAAGATTATTGCACCTAAAGGTAAAGGCTATGAATATAAAGAGGGGCGTTCATTCCCGCAGCCTGAGAACTATGCACTTTGTCGCTGCGGAAAGTCTAAAAATCCGCCTTTTTGTGATGGTTCTCATGATATCTATAAATTTGACGGAACAGAGACTGCATCGCAAGAAAATTATATAGATAGAGCGTCCAGGCAAGAAGGATCAAATCTGGATCTATTGGATGATGATCGTTGCGCATTTGCTAGGTTTTGCCACAGACAAGATGGAAATGTTTGGGAGCTTACAGATGAATCCGCTAATCCTAAATGTAGAGAAGAGGCGATAAAAGCAGCAAGTGATTGTCCTGCAGGCAGACTTGTTGCCGTAGATAAAAATGGAAATTTAATCGAACCGATATTTGAGCCCTCGATTGAAATTCTTCAAGACCCTGAGAAAAAAGTTAGTGCTTCAATTTTTGTTAAAGGAAATATACCAATTGAGTCCTCAGATGGCTTAACATATGAAGTGAGAAATCGAGTCGCTCTTTGTCGATGTGGTAAATCAAGTAACAAGCCTTTTTGCGATGCCACACATATTTCGGTGAGATATGTAGATAACAAGGTAGATAACAAGTGAGTTAAAGCAAATATGAGACGACTTAGAGTTAGTGAAAAATCAATTGAAAAACCGGCGCGTTTTGAGCGTTTTGGTTTTTCAATTGATTTTTTTAATTAAAAGGAGTATTCCCTAATTATGTAGAATGGGGAGAGGAAGCGCTATTATTCTCGGTTTAAAACAGGATTATGCATTATCTTAAACAAAGGGTATGCCCTGCCCTTCGGCTTTGGACAGTTAATAGCTAACTCAAAAGATAAGAAAGGATGTGACAGAAAATGGGCTCCATGGGAATAGACACTGAATCCAATTATGATGTTGTTTATAACAAATTTTGGCAAGATATTAAGAAACGCGCCCCTGAGGAGATAACGGTGGCACGCGCTGTTTCCTATAGCAGGGTCACCCGTCAGTATATTGTGATCTTCTTTGCCGAGGAGTATATCGCAGACTGCGATATGGAGACTATCTACAGGAAAGCAGACAGTCAGGTTCCCGATGTAGTGGCTACGATTATTATCCTCAATTATTTAGCCTATGCGCATCCGCTGCCTGAATCCACCCCAGGCTGGGTGAGCATTAAAGAAATACCGGGTGGAATGATATTTTATTCCGCGTTTCATAAAACGGCTATCTCAGTGCTGATCGAGACGTTTGGACATCAAGCCAGTCGGTTAATGACGGTTGCACGCTCTTTGGGCGCTCAAGCGGGTCCCTTCGACAATACGTCCGTAGTCTTTAGGGCATTTCCTGAAATACCCTTGTGTGTTATAGTTTGGGAAGGGGATGAAGAAGTCCAGGCCAATGCCACCATGCTCTACGATCGTTCCATAGAACTAATGCTCCAAAGCGCGATCAGTATAGATCTTGGCATATACCTTGCGGGTCAGCTGAAGAGGCTCGCTACCATACATCATGATTAATTCAATGAAATCCTCCAAAGTCATAGATAGAGGAGATTCGTGACAAACAACTGATTGTATATTATTGACACTTAGCAGATAAGGGGGGAACGGCTATGGAAAAACTACAAGTGCGCTTCCAAGAAAAAAACGTTCCATTTGAGCTAATCAACCATAAGGTTCCGATCCATACTGCGCAGGAGGGCGCAACGTACTTCGGGATAACCATCGGTCAAACTGCCCCGACGCTAATTCTAAAGACCGACATGGGTTTCTTCGCATTAATTGTGTCCGGTGACCGGGGTCACGTGAATTTAGATGAAGTTGCAAGTCTTTTAGGCTGCAACAAGGTAAAGCTAGCCGGGGCAAGGGAAGTTGAAAAAATAACTGGTTGTTCCGTAGGAAGTATCTCTATGGTGGGACATGATTTACCTTGCGTAGTAGACAAACGGTTATTTCAATACTCTTTTATATATGGAGGCTCGGGAGAAGCAACATGCACCTTGAAAATCAACCCAAGCGCACTTGAAAAAGTAAATAAAGTTGTTGCAATTCTTGATTAGGCTGACTGTTCCATATTGAGAGAAATGACTAAAATGGAGGTTTTCATCATCGGTGTTCGTTACTCATACATCCCTCATGGCTTAAGATAGCTTTTGGGATACAAACCTTAAACTATAGTTCCGTTGATCTCTATGGTCACATCGGTTCTCGTGTAACTAGTTTAGCAATCGCAGGCGGTTTCTTGATTCTCACCGGTGTATATATATCTGAACACGGCTTGAAAGCACGATGGTTAAATAGGTTTGTGGGATTGTTAAAAAGGCACTTGGCAAAAGAAGGCATAGTTTAATTGAATCTGTCGTTTATGGTGATATTTTTTGAACGGTATTGAAATTAGAAAGTGCGAATTAGCTGAAAGGGATACTAAAATGAAAACAGTCGGTTTAATTGGTGGAATGAGTTGGGAATCTACTGCTACCTACTATCTTGAGCTAAACCGTTACATTAACCAGAAATTGGGCGGATACCATAGTGCAAAGTGTATCTTATATAATATTCAATATCAGGATATAAAAGATGTTCATAAAAATGGCGACTGGGATCGTGCTGGCGACATTTTGTCGGAAGCGGCGTTATCACTAAAAGCTGGTGGGGCTGATTTTATAATACTAGCTACAAATACAATGCATATTGTCGCACCAAGAATCAAAACGGCCGTTGACCTTCCTTTTTTACACATCGCAGAGGTTACAACCGATCGGCTTTTGCAGGATAATATAAGAACCGTTGCCTTACTAGGCACACGCTTTACTATGGAAAAGGATTTCTATAAAAACGTGTTAGTGGATCATGGTATTAATGTCCTGATTCCTGAAAAGGATCACATTGAAAAAATCCATGAAATTATTAACAAAGAGCTGATTTTAGGTAAAGTAACAGCGTCATCACGCGAATGTTTCAAGGACATTATCCTTTCACTCCAAAAACGAGGCGCCCAAGGGGTAATTCTAGGGTGCACTGAAATTGGTCTACTGATAAAGCAGGAAGACAGTATTTTGCCTGTATATGACACGGCGCTTTTACATGCGGATGCCGCAGCGGAGTATGCACTAAACGACTCCTTAGCTTGACTCGACACATGGTTGATAAGTACGGAGTCTTTAATCAAGGCAAACCTGCAGAGGAAATTTTGAGTACTATATGTGAAACGATGGAGGAGATGGGCATAGAAATCATTAAAGCTTTGGAAAAAGACATTGAAGGAATCTTGCAATTATACAAAGATTGTTCTCATAACATGATGGATAATTTGATCGATCAATGGGACGATGTCTATCCAAACAAAGAAATATTCTTAGATGATATTAAAAGAGACTCCCTATATATTGCAGTATCTGATAACTCAGAGCAGATAGTGGCTTGCATCGTCTTAAATGAACATCAAGATCCAGAATACAAAGAAGTCAAATGGAAGCATGACAGCAAAAAGGCTGCAGTAATACATAGACTAATGGTCCATCCTAAGCATGAAGGAAAAGGAATTGCGCAAAGTTTGGTAATATTCATTGAAAAATTAGCGAAGGAAAACCAATATGGTGCTATTCGATTAGATGTTTTTGCCAACAATCTGAGAGCAGTAAGTTTTTACAAAAAACTTGGTTATGTAGTGACTGGAAAAGTTATTTTTAGAAAAGGGCAATTCTTTTGTTGTGAAAAGCTGATTTGAGTTATGGGCTTATTTTTGATCTGCGCTTCGTTATAGTTGCTAATTCATCAAGATCCGTGTCCTTGATGACCCCATACAGGCTGGGCCATGGACTCGGTTGGCTTGCCGGATTTTGCAACAGTAATCAGATTCATAGCCTGATTACTGTGTTTTTTACCTATGGGTGTTTAGGTAATTTAATATGAGATAAATAAAGGATTTCTACCTATAGTATGGGACCTATGATATAACCTTTAAATGTGGATTAGAGATAATAACTCGCTTGGAGGTATCATTATGAGTGTATTAAGAGAAGTATTCGGGCCAAGCAAAGAAGAGGTATGGACAAGAGTAAGCGATGAAATTGAAGCGAATTTTGTTAATGGAGGACTTTTTGGAGGAAACAAAATAATTGCTAAAGTCAAAGAATGGGTGATTACTTTGGATACATTTACGGTTTCTGATGGAAAGACTTCTACAACTTTTACCAGACTGAGAGCCCCTTACGTAAATAAAGACGGTTTTAGATTTAAAATTTATCGGAAAGGCCTTTTCAGTAATTTGGGGAAACTTTTTGGTTTGCAGGATATCAAAGTTGGTTTTTTAGAGTTTGACGAGGAGTTTATTATTAAGGGAAATGATCCTGACAAATTAACTAAACTATTTTCAAACTCGAAGATACGTGAATTAATTCAACTTCAACGAGATATTTCTTTAGAGGTTAAGGATGATGAGGGATGGTTTGGAACAGAATTTCCACAAGGAGTCGATGAACTTTATTTTCAAGCTTATGGGATAATAAAAGACGCTAACCGATTAAAAAATCTGTATTACTTATTTGCGGAACTATTAAATCAGTTATGCCTTATCGACTCGGCTTATGAGGACAACCCAAATGTAACTTTAAAATGACATCTCTTAGGGGTAATAACTCCATTTCTGCTTGCTATAGGATTCATACCAGTGTTTATTCTTTCTATAACCATTTTGGTTCTAATGATGTCACTTATGAAAAAGGCCCAAACCTCTCTTCAACATTAACAGATTCTGTAAATATCTCCTTATGAAACTGATAATGCAGATGATATTTTTAAAGAATAGTCCAATAAATAACACCTATCCAATAAGTTGAGATGAGGGTGTTTAACATGACTGTTATTATATTGTATGCAGTGACTAACGTTAACTAACAATCCTCATGTGGATTTCTGACTTTGTAGGGACGCATCATATCATTGTCTTCGTGGTCGAGAATATGGCAGTGCCAAACATAACCCGGCTCCGCGGCAGGATTGAATGGAAATTGGTTAATGCCGGGGATTGAAACCACCTCGTCTTGAGGCGCAAATCGAATCCTGATCGTAGTTACTTGTCCTGGATAAGCTTGTATTGTATCTTTCCAGCCATTTTCATGAGCTGGTGGGTTAATTGGTCCATCCAGCAGGTAAGGTTCCACAGGCAACAATTTAGTTGGATGCTCAAGCGGGGGTGCACCGTTTAAGGCTAACCAATCATTCGTATAGTTATTAACCAAAAACTCCTGACGACTGATCAGCCGGAACTGAATTAAGTGGATATGAATCGGATGAGCCCCTCCAGTTAGGTTTACGATTTGCCAGTCCTCGGTCGTTCCTACTAAAGGGAGTTCGGAGGTAGGCATATGCCATTTCTGACCGTCCAGCAAAAATTCTAATGGTCCCGTGGGGCCTAAAACTAGATAGAGGGTCAAGGTGCGTTTTTTGCTGTCACGTTTGAGCGGGTATAGAACATTCAAGACTTTAGGCAAAGGTGGGGGTACCACTGCGGGTTTGTTAAGCACAGTAAACTGCATAATCTGTCCTGTTGTCTGGGGATCAGGAGGATTCCCATTTGGGAACGGAGCATTGGCAGTATTAGTCATAATTAATTGAGTGCCCGGTGATAGTTGGGAGAAATCTACAAGGAGATCAACCCTTTCGCTAGGAGCAATGAGCAAGGCGCCGAGCTGAACAGGTTTTGGCAGGTAGCCACCATCTGTGCCGATTTGCATAAATGGCATCTGGTTCGAGAACGCCAGATTATAGAAACGATCATTAGATCCGTTCAAAATTCGAAAACGATATTGTCTGGGTTCAACATCTAAATTAGGCCATACCTTGCCATTAACCATGATCGTATTACCTAGAAACCCTGGTATCCAGTAAGGATGAATATTCGGAACTACTCCATTATTGGGATACGCCAAGGAGCCGTCGTCGAAGAAGGACCGGTCTTGGATGACCATCGGAAGCTCATATTTGCCGTGCGGCAGCACGGAATCTTTTCCATCGAGCTGGTTGCGGGGGTCCCGTAACAAATAGAAACCAGCAAGCCCCATCATGACATTCAGGCGGGTCATGCCTAACACATGGTCATGATACCATAGCGTGGTCGGTTCCTGCTCATTAACGTAGTGATAGCGAGATTTAACAAAAGCAGGTCCAGTTATAGCTTCCCCAGCAGTAAACCATGCTTCTGGGTAACCATCAGAAGATGGTTCAGTCTCTCCGCCGTGCAAGTGAGGAACAGTTGGCACAGGGCTTTGGGCTAAAGGAAATCCTGGTGGGAACGCTGGGAAGGGGGGCATAGGCATTCCCATTTTATTGGGGTCAGCCCAGTGGAGAGTGGGATCTACTGCCAACGGATGTGGTTCGGTTAGGTTGTTACTCCACTGCACATTGATTGGAATGTGTCTTTTGGCTTCAAAAGTTGGACCAGGTGTAGACCTGAAATCAGGTATGATCTCATTGGTTTCAGGAATCCTGACTTTGCCGCCATAGCCCCATACGGTTGTTTCAGGAAAACCTATAGGTAGAATTTGTTGGGTGAATTGGCTGACTGTCACCTCATAATCGTGGCTTTTTATTTTGCCGGTCCTTGGGTGTTTAACTACTGTAGGCATATATACAGGTGGGACGGAAAATTCATTCTTAAACTTGGGAATTGTTGTCGGATCAAGCGGATTAGGCATTAAACTCCCAGCTCCTTTTAAATGAATTTGCTCTAGGTTGCTTTCAACCTCTCCTGCTGAATGATCTGCTTTACTGTTCACAGAGATAGGGCACTTTAGTTCAGCAATGAACAATTCCTTACCTTGGTTTTGTAGAGGTTTGATACTTTGCGGAAAGTTGAATACATTACTTGGATCATATTTAGTCTTGATGCTTTGCAAGTCTTTCACATATTGACCATAATAGGCCATTTTGTAATCTTTCAATTTACTATATGGAAAGTTAACATATGAACCTAACGTCAGTTTCTTAATATATAGAAAACCCTCTGCTACCCAAGCCTTATTGATGGGCGCTTCTTCATTCTCCTCCCAGCTTGATGAAATGGCCGTAATATATTTTGCCTGCCTATAGTAAAAAGCAGTGTTTGGCTTAACAACATCACTTACCGCACCACCTAGTGAATAAACTTTCACAAAGGAATTGTAAGCGGTAGGGGCTTTATCTATTATTTTTATGATGTCTCTTAATTCATTTTCAGAAAGTCGATTATACATAAATCTTCCGGTGTCTACAAATTTTTCACTTTCCGGATATGTTTTTCCTATTGTGTTTACAGCATCAATAAAATCAACATATTCGATACACTGAAAGGTAAGACCAGGTATACTAAGCATAGGTATTAATATTTTTCTCGCTTCAACAGGCTTACCATAAAAAAAAGCGAAAAATAAGGCACCTTGCTTGTATATTCTGCCGAATGCACTCATTCTTCTGTCTAGATTTTCCAACCATTCTTGCCATACACTCAAAAATCTGATTCTGGCTGGTTTATTGTTGTTCCACTTCAGTTGAATAAGAGTTATTTTATCTATCTTCTTTTTTAATTTGAAGGTGAAGGAAGTCACAACGCCAAAATTACCTCCCCCTGCTCCTCGCAATGCCCAAAATAAATCTGGATTGCAGCTGTGATTAGCTATTAATATATTACCTTTGGCATCCACCATTTCCGCTTCGATTAAGCTGTCAGTTGTAAGTCCCAAGAAGCGAGTCGATAAACCTATCCCTCCACCTAAAACCAATCCGGAAATAGCCACCGTAGGGCAAGTCCCTCCTGGAAATGCATATCCGTGTTCATAGAGTATTTCATACAATTTTGTAAGCCTAGTTCCTGCTTGTACCTTGACTACGTCATTTGTGATATCTATTTCTATATGATTCATTAGAGTCGTGTCAATTACCAGTTTCCCCGTCCCGGTTGAATAGCCTTCGTAGTTGTGTCCCCCTGAGCGAATACGAAGTCTTACTTGATTTTTTTCTGACCAAAGAATAGCATTAGCTACGTCCTGATTATTATAGCAATACACAATTGCTATCGGATATGCCTCTATGTCTCTGTTATACTCTTGTCTAGCTTGTTTATACTCTGGATCAAAAGGGCCTATAACCTTACCTGTTAATCCTTCTTGCTCCAATATAAGCACCGTCTTTCAGTTTAATCATATAGATTATACATTACTAAGGTTTTCGGTCGTTGATTACCAAAAAAAGGTATTAAAACACAGGACAAACTACCCAATTCTATATTGAGGAAAGTACATTTCAATTATATTAAATAAGAATTTGCAATAGTACAGCTAGAATACGCTGCTGTTTTGCCCACAACGCTTTGGTGCCCAAACCTAGGATAAGTTATGTTTGTTTGCTTGAGATTGCTACTGTTGTTAGCAATGAAATAACACGAGATTTTTTGTTAGCTACCTACGATACAATAACCTCAAAGTGGATCTGGCCCAAGTCTCCGAATTTCATATTGTTCATAAGATATATTGGCTTATGTTTCTTGAAGAGCCGTGAAAGAAAGGAGACTAAATGAACAAGCTAAATATCATCCAAAAGGTCTTGGAAGTAATCCAAGAAACTTTGCCTATTTCAGATGGGACAATAAAAAAAGACTGCGGTCAGGTTGACAGCGAGGTAGTGACTCCAACCAATGATACCGAGGATGAACAAGCAATAAAGGGATTGTCAAAAGATTTTGCGAAAGCTTTAATCGATCGCGATTTTGAGCACTTGGACAGTAGGGCGGAGTATCATCTTTATACAGTGGACTACCTCATAGAACTCATAAAGAACAATGATGAGAATAGTACCATAAAATTGTTTAACGAAAACAAGATTAAATCCAAGTATGAAGATTGTGAATTTCTCTCGATTACGCTTACTGCTGGACAGGAGCAAGCTGAGGTAGTTTATAACGTAAGGAGTTGTGTGGTCAGTGCTGACGACAAATACTTTAAATTGCTAAACAAAAACAATAAGAAGAAAAATACAATCAGCGCCGGAACTCCTTTTAGCACTATTTATACGCTTTCAGTAAAAAAGGAGAGGGGAACTTGGAAGATAGGCAAGTTTAAAGCTTCTGAGGAAAATATAAAAATAGGCACGCATTTCTAGTCCCTTGCCCCAAAAGTCTAATGAATACGTAAAACATTATATCTAGGTATCAGCATCGATCAAACTATTCAAATGTTTCCGTATTTGGTGCCATTACGCTTTGCCGAAAAATAAACAGAGCGCTTAATCGTTTTGAAAAAGATAAGCGCTCTAAAACTGCATGTTTGCGACACCTCGATCTTATGCCTTTGTATAATTTCATACACCGTTTTCATTCATTTGTGGTATAGCACAGGGGGCAAAATGAAGGTAACCGACCCGCCAAATTAACTGTATAGTAAAGATCACCTTGCCCTTAACTATACAGGAGTTAGGGGGCTTTTTATTATTTGCGAGGCAGGTTTCCCCTTATTTTGCAGGAATGTTATGAGATGATTAGGTTGTCTTGAACCTCATGATGAACGACTACAATATACGGACCACAACATCCAAGTTAGTGCAGTGGATAACGAATAAACAGAAAGGAGATTTCGTATGACTCTTAAGACAGTAAATATTAAAGAAATCAATAACGAAGTAAGTCTGTCAGTCAGCTTAAACGTTGTCAAGGATTCATTTATTACAGTTGCAAGAGAGCTTAACTTAACGGAAGAAAATTGTCCTTCAAATCCCGCATTCACAAATTTGGCAAATCTCAAGAAGATGAAGGATAAAGGGATCGGCATGTTTGGTTTATATGAAGAAAGCAAGCAAATTGGATTTGTAGCAATCGAAAAGGCTGATGATATTTTTTACATAGAAAGATTATCAGTGTTACCGGGATATAGACATAAAGGGTATGGTAAACATTTAATGAATTTTGTCTTTGATTATGTAAAAGCCCAAGGAGGACGTAAAGTCTCTATTGGTATTGTTAATGAGAATTTGACTCTGAAAAATTGGTATAAATTATATGGATTCATAGAGACTGGGTTGAAAAAATATGAGCATTTACCGTTTACAGTATGTTTCATGGAAAAGACAGTTGAGATATCAGCTAGTGGGTGACAATCCCTTGTGGACAGTTCTTTCCCTGAAGTCAGCTTCCAGCCAGCGATAGAAGCTAAACCAAAATCTTACTCTTTTCTAGGAATCAATTGGCAGAATGTAAGCCAGTCGGTTGCCGATAGTGCTAAAACGGAGCTAAATAAGAAACTTTCCGGTTGGGAAATTGAGCTGGGCGATTTGTCCCTATTTGCTGTGACAAATCTGCTTGTTCCAGTAAAACCATTGATCCTGAACAAGTATTTTTCCCTGGAGATATGGTCCTAATCGGTAAGGTCACCCGTCAGTGGACACCACCGACCAAAGGATAGTATTTACTGTCTCATAGCGTAAAGTAGTTACATTAAAATCACCATACCCGAACATTCACGTTAAGACAGTACGTGCAACGACAGAGACATCCTATTGCTCTTGAAAAGAGTGAAAAAGAGTTAACAAAATAGCATTTTCGGCCGTGTTGATGATATTGAGAGTGAAGTATGGTTATATGTAAAAAATAATAGAAAAAGATGGTTGCCTTACATATTTTGTAAAGCAACCATCTTCTCGGAATAACTTACGTGACCCAACGCGTTTGTTCATTAAAAGAAACTGATCAAAGATTTTTCAAGAGGCATTAGAAGCAGCGAGATTAAGGTGGAATTGGAACGTAGTAACATTCGCTTCACAAAGAACCTCCATCCTTCCACCATACGGATCAAGGATTTTCTTTACGTTATATAAACCATACCCGTGTTTCTCACCTTCTTCGAAGCATTTAGTGGAAAAGCCTCGTTTGAAAAGCTTCGATAACGTGTGGGGAGATATACTATTCCCCGTATTAGCTACTGAAATAAGAGTTCCGTTTTCATCAGGTTTAAATGACACGATAACCTTTTTTTCTCCGCTAAATTGGGAGGTTGCTTCGATAGCATTGTCTATTAGATTAGAAAGGACGCTGATCAGTTCATATTCGGTTAATTGGTGACTTAAGCCTGAAAATGGAGGTCGGTTAATTACAAATTGTATTTTCTTATATAAAGCTTCTTTATTTTTTAAGTAAAGAAGTGAGCTAACACTGTTTCCACCGAAAGAAGTAAAAGAATCGACAAGAGCCATTTCCTCTAAAAGCTCGTCTAATTGTTCCGAAGTCTTTGAGAAATCAACCTCGGAACTCAACCGCAATCGTATTACATTGAGCTGATTCCTAAAATCATGCTGGTTGCTCTTAATGTCCTGTATAATTGGCTGCACAGCTTCAATCAGTTTTTGATGAGAAAGGATCAGGCCTTGTAAACTGCGGTTGTCCATCAGCTCTTTAACAAGATAAATGCTGCTGATAATAACCATTAAAATAGAAACTGCGTATAATGAAAATGAATTATTTTTATGAGCTAGTTCTTTTAAAAAAGAAAATATCACATAGCAATTTAGAACAACTATTGCATAATTTTTAAGGTTTTTAATTTTTTCTTTAAGTATTTTGTAAAATTTTCTAAGAATTGTAATTCTAATTAAAATTATAATTAAAATTATGACTATATATGTACTGAGAACAAGCATGCTATCATATAGTGTTTTGTGAGGGATAATTATCTTAAGCACCGAATAAGAAATAGTCTCCGTTATAATAAATATTATAAAATGAAGACCAGATAAGATTATAGCCGTACTAAAATCAATTTTTAATGCAAATGCTAAGCAAAGAATTGTTAATAAGTAAGATAATAGTGTGAAAAATGTACTTTGCCAGGCTAATGGGTCGACAAGAAAAATAAGAATATCATACGAGATGATTATTAATGAAATCAACAAAAATCTTAGAAAGATTTTTGTTGATTTATTATTATTAAATGGTTGTATAACAATCAGAAGCGATAGCAACCAAATAATAGAGTTGAAAATAAAAATATCAAAATTCATTGTCTCCTCCGATTAAATCATATTGTCTATTTAAAATTACATTAGTGTATGATTTTCCAACAGGAATGACTTCCGGACGGTTATGTAGACGTAAAAACCAACATGTTCTTTCAAGAAAAATATTTGATATTTTATCTTTATTTACGATGTAAGACCTATGGCATTGGATAAAATTCTCTGTTGGTAGTTGTTTAAGAATTTCTTTAAGAGGAAAACGTGAAATAACATGCTGAAAATCTTTAGTATAGACTGTACTTTGTTTACCAAATATCTCAATGAAGTCAATATCACTAGCTTTAATTCGTAATAAATAATTCCGGCGATTTATCGAAAGATATTTTTTTTCAGAGATTGGGAAGACCTTATACGTTAAGAGGTTTTCAATTAATTCGATAAAACTGTTTGGTTCAATTGGTTTAATAATGTAATCGTAACAATGTGAGCGTGAAAATGACTCTGAAAGAAATGAAGTATGAGCGCTAACAAAAACAATCCAAGTAAACGCATTACCTGGAAGTTTTCTGAAATATTCAGCAAAATCAATGCCATTTTCAATGTGCCCGATAAATCTATTTTTTGAATTTCTTAAATCTACATCAAGTACGAGCAGATCAAAGGATTCGGTTTGGACAAGATTTTTTGCTTCTTGAACGGTTTGGGCATGCCGCACAGTAATGTAGGGTAGACTCTGGCATAACAAATTTATTAAATAACCAGAATAAATAAGATCGTCTTCTAGTAGTAGAATATTTGTCATTTTGAAATCACCAACTTTTTCAGGCCGTTCTATAGGCCATTCAGGACAGATGCATTGTAAACTTTCTCATCTTCCTATATCATTTTACTTATAAGATAATTTTAACATACATAATAATAAGTAACAATATATGAAAAAATAGATACTTAATATTAGTTTATCGAAATGAACAGTTAATAGTAAAAAATGATAAGTAATTTAAATCTTTGAAAAGGGTAGGGAGTTTGCCTTCTAAGTTTCTCGATTATTCCTATAGCTGGAAGTAACTGTTCCGTTAAGAGATCACATACGACGTCTCATTCTGATAATTAAATAAGCTCTCCGACATTTCTTTTTCACCTAAGAGTCTATTAAGGGAATGACGACTTCTTATGTGTTAATGGGATAGCTGGGTTGAATTCGCTCGACTAATTGCAGCGATTACTCAAAGCGACTTGTCCGTCATCGGTATGGTTAATAATAAAAACTCAAAGATCACGAAAAAACTTTTGAGGAGGTAGCATCATGACGTTTGTATCGATTGATGATTATCCTTTAGCAAGACAGGGCCTTATGGCCGTCATGGATTTAGAAGAGGGGTTTGAGTTTGTAGGACAAGCTTCCTGCGTTAATGAGGCGCGTGATGTTATTTCCCGATGTAAGCCGGAAATTATTATTGTTGACTTAAAACTTAAGGATGAGTGCGGTTTTGACGTTATCTCGGAAATAAGACGTTCTAATCAAAATTGCAAGGTAGTTATTTTAACGTCTTCATTAGACCCCAATGACTTTAAGCGCGCTTCTGACATGAACGTCGATGGTTATATTTTTAAAGATGCAATGCCAGAAGAAATAGTTAATGCTGTGCGGTTGGTCAGTAAAGGGAGAAGATATTATGATCCGTCTATCATGGAAATTGTAATGAAAAAGGAAAAAATGGATAATATCGAACAATTGACGTCTAGAGAGCTGGACGTTCTGGTAGAGTTAAGCAAAGGACTTAATAATAAAGCTATTGCCAAGGAACTATTCATTACCGAATATACTGTTAAAAAACATGTTAGCCAAATCCTCGGTAAGCTGGGACTAAAGTGTCGTACCCAGGCAGCAGTTTATGCTAAAACTCGATTGAAAATATCCAAATAAATATCAAAAGAGATATCAAATTCGAAGTTCTTTTTGCTGAAGTCAGAGGAAAAGAGGGTTAAATGAGACTGAACTGTTAGTCAAACTTATAGCACAGGTCAAGTTATTTTCCGGTGTTGCCACAGATTGAATTAGAGATGCGCTTTCAATTAGCACATCGTAGAAAGACCCCTCGAGTCCGTTTGTATCATGGGCTCGAGGGGTCTTTCTAATTGTTGTAACCTTAGCAGTAAATTTAACAAATTACTAATTAAACAAATTCACTACAAACTTTGTTATAGTATATTGAACTATTCTTCCAAAAACTCCATGAATGGTTTATTCATACTCACAAGTGCATTGACCATAAGTTCAACTAAACCACCATACTGGACATTAAATTTGGCCGTAGTCTCGTAGAACTCCAGGATGTCTCGAATAGCTCCCTTACAATTAGAACAAGGTGCACAAACATATTTAGGAAGCGCAATATTTTCCATACTATCCTGAAAGGCACCCAGGATCTGGTTAAACTTCATGCGAGAACTCACCTTATTTCTCCATTCAGAGAAGTTCATAGAATTCGTAATGGCAAACCCACCACCACCACCACAGCAGTAATTGTCTACTCCATGGGGAGTCATTTCCCTGAATTGAGGACAAATTGCCTTTAATACATTCCGTTGAGGTTCTACAATTCCCATGCCTCGAACATAATTACAAGGATCATGAAGCGTCACGGGGAAGTTGTTTTTATTAGGATCTAACTTTAAACGTCTGGTCTTAACCAGATCCCAAAGAAGAGGCAGGCAACTTTCAACTGGAACTTTTTGATCTCCATTCACCATTCGATCTCCTACAACGGCGGCGGCCTTATGGGCATGCCCACATTCTGCGATGACGATTCGATTCACTCCTAATTCTTTGGCCACTTTCATCTGTAGCGTAGCCAGAGTTTTTGCTTGGAAATCATCATACCAGATGCCGTAGTTTACATTGTCATATCCCGCGATTTCACTACTGAGTGTATAATTTAAACCAGCTTCTTCAAAGAGAATGGCAAAAGCAATAGGGTTTTCTGGCCAAGCCATATACTCGCCCGCGTTGTGTATTAGAAGGAAATCGGCACCCTTTTTATCCATCGGAAATTTGATCTTCAAACCATATTTTTCTTCCATATCCTCTTCTAAAAACTCGATTGTATCTAAGAAAGCAGGTTTGCTGACTCCCGTAGAT
>NZ_AGAF01000264.1 GCF_000224515.1 Desulfosporosinus sp. OT
CCTTACGAATTCCTCCTAGCGCTAGAGATGTTCCTTTAGGCAACTATAAAAATTCCATCTGGCTGAGCTAAATCCACTGCTAATTTGTCCCTTTGTCAAAAATCCAGTCTACGCAATGGCATAAAGTGTATAAAGAAAACTTGGCTGGCACCCACGAAGACACTGTCTTCGCACGGATTAGCCCTTCTTGCAGTATATAACGAAGTTTATACTTTCTGATAGTAAAAAAAAGGTCTCAAAGGATTGTTATCCCTTGAGACTTTTTAACTGTTCTCAGCTTTCGCAACGACCCACTCTGCTTTACAGAGGTGCAATCCTGAGATTCCCTTCCCTAATGTGCTGCAGGAACATTAGGGAAAACCATTTGCTTTGTGAGGCTTAGAAACGGGCCCCCTCCATAAACTTACAAGCTTCATTCAGACTTTTGTAAGGGCGCGTAGCTTTGATTCCTTTACAACACAGTTTTGGAATTCAAATTTTTGAAAATCGTTCCCCTCAAAATCTTAAACAAAAACAAAGTCAGCTCATGAAATGGAAAACTCCATTCTGCCCTCTCTAGCCAACAACCTCTCTCCTCAACACGATTTCGCTCGCTTTCGGGGCAACGCATTGCCTTACTACCTTCCGGATCAAAGGTTGTCCGCTTCCTTTAGCTTACTTCTTGATACTAGCATTAAAATCCTCGGTAGAAAAATGTAGTTTTTATACTAATAACATCGAACTAACTACTTCTTATTCTTTTTAGGCGCCTTTTTTCTTTTCTCAAGGAGAAGTTCAGCCGTGTGTATCACTTTAATTCCAGGATTTCGCTTATCTAGCCCTCCTGAGATTTGCATCAGACATCCCGGGCAGTCAACAACAACAGCATCTGCACCAGTCGCTTCAATGTTACCCAGTTTGCGTTCCATAATGGGGCCCGATAACTCTGGGAATTTTATAGAGTAAGAACCAGCAAAACCACAGCATCGATCAGATTCGTTCATTTCGATAAGTTGAACCCCTAAGGTATCACTCAAAAGTTTTCGAGGTTCAGCTGAAACTCCCCGTTTCCGTTTAAGGTGACAGGAATCATGATAAGTAACTTTCAGTGGCTCCCCATCTCCCCCAATCTTCAATCCGCCTAGATCAAATAGTAATTTAGAAAAATCTCTGGACTTACGACTCAATTCTTCAGCACGAGCCACTAAGGCAGGATCATCTTGAAGGAGTTCTTGGAAACTGTCTATAAGAGCATGTGTACATGTTGGACAGGCAGTGACAACATAATCGACCTTTTCAGCTTCTAAGGCTTCAATATTCATAATCGCACATTTACGAGCATTTTTTCGGTCACCCATATACGTTGCCGGAGCACCGCAACAGGATTGTCCATCAGGGAATACTACTTCATAACCTTTTTCATTCAGCGCAACAATCATACCTTCGCCGATCTTCGGATAGACAAAATCAATAAGGCAGCCCGCATAGAGTGCAATTGTCCCTTTCCGTTTTTTTACATCTTGCTTTATAGTTTTGAACACATCACGGAAAGGAACCTTGGCAACTGTCGGTAAACTCTTCTTTTCCGTAAGTCCAGACAAAAACATAGGTAAATGACGGATAACTGGCTGTCCTTTGCTGAACGGCTTTTGCGCAATAGATGCTGTACGTAAGAGTGAGTGGAACAGCCGCCGGTTAGAAACCACATCCAAGGCAAATTTTTGAGTGAACGGGAGCCCTTGTTTTTCTCCCATGCGGTTTCTTATCTCTAAAATCATCTCTGGAATATCTAATTTTCCTGGACATACTTCGGAACATTTTCCACATTGCAGACAAAGATTTTGAGGATTTTGGGCATCTTTTTCCGAGTTTAAGAAATTCGTTAAGATAGTACCTATCCCACCTGTATAAATATGTCCATAAACATGCCCACCCACTAGTTGAAAAGCAGGACAAACATTAAGACAAGATGCACATCGAATGCACTGAAATGTCTTTTTAAACTTCTCGTCTTCATACATCTTACGTCGTCCATTGTCCATCAAGATAATGTGAAATTCCTTATCCTTTACCGTACCATCAGGGTAATAGGCTGGTGTTTGGCCGGTTACCATGCTTACATAACTAGTAATTTTCTGACCGGTAGCACTCTTCGGAAGTGCCTGGATAATGTGCCCAGCATCTTCAAACTTGGGCACAATTTTTTCTATGCCTACTAAATAAACGTGTACAGGGGGCAGAGTGGCTGTTAGACGGGCGTTACCTTCATTGGTCATCATGATCAAGGTACCCGTCTCAGCAACTGCAATGTTGGCCCCTGAAATGCCCATATCAGCCTCTAGAAATTTTTTGCGGAGTTCTACCCTGGCCGTTTTCACAAGTTCCGAGATTTCTGGCTCATTCAAGCGATTTAAGTGGTTGGTAAATGTATCTGCAACCTCTTCTTTCGTCATATGAATTGCTGGCAGGACCATATGAGAAGGATGTTGCCCAGCGAGCTGGACAATCCATTCTCCTAGGTCTGTTTCCTGTACATCCATACCTTCAGCCAGCAACGTTTTATTGAGCAAAATCTCTTCAGAAGCCATAGATTTAGACTTCACAACCCGTTTTACACTTTGGCTCTTGGCTAACTCTAGAATATATTGTTTTGCATCCTCACCCGTAGTGGCTCGATAAACCTTAGCGCCTCTTGTAGTAGCTTCTCTTTCGAATTGATCCAGCATTTCATCTAAGTGACTTGCTGCATAGGACTTAACTCGCTCAATATTTTCACTAATCGCTTTAAAGTCATATCCTTCATACGCTTTTTCACGTGCTGTAGTATAAGCATCTCCAAAACGACCTAGAGCTCCACGCAACACGTTATTTCCAAGAGCATCTCCAATTTTCTTTTTGAATTGTTTGTCTGCCATTTAAGCCACCCCTTCTATTTGCTCATCAACAAAGACGACCACGAGTTGCTTCGGACCATGAACCCCAATGGTCAAAACACGTTCAATATCCGAAGTTCTACTAGGGCCTGTGATAAACCCAACAAATCCTGGGATTTGAGGAAGGCGATGTAGGGTTGCCATGGTTTCCATTAGTGTAGGTATTAGTTTCGATGTGTAAACAAGGGCGACGTGAATTGGAACAAGGGTAGAACACAGGCGCTGATCAACATTAGCATCTGCATCGGCCTGAACAAGAGTTCCCAGTTCAGCAATAGCATAGTTAACTTGCGATATACCAGCCTGCGCATCTGGTGTGACTTCTCGAAAACGGTCTAATTTTACATCTATACCTGCTTCGTCTAATTGATTAGCAAAATTTCCTTTTTGGGAGATAGAATCATTTAGGAGAGCTACATTTTGAACTCCTTTTTCTTTCAGAACGTTTCTAACAAGTTCGCCAGCTTCTTTTGCTGTTTTGACACGATAACATTCACCAGACACCGCTTCTAATTTAGCTTTAAATTGTAGATATAATTCCTTCGTTTGGTCCATGGGGCCTTCCTCCTCTGATGATTTCTGCAAAACAATATTTTTTTGTGGACTGACTAAACTATTATGAAGTTTATGGTCAGACCATCATACCGTCTGTTTGTTCAATATTAGAATATTTCAAACGAAAATACAATATCTTTGCTATCTAAATTTTAAATATTTCGAACAAAGTAAGTTTTTTAAACTGACTGTACCCATTTCAGAGTTATTGTTGTATAATGTAATCCATATTAAGAAAGGAGGACTTTTCGTATGACAAACGTTGTAAACGGAAAGGTTCCCAACTTTCCTTTACACGCCTTGGACACTAGTTATTTCGTTACCTAGATATTACCAATTGATTTTCGACAAAATTTGCGTTATGGTTAAATAAGTGAAGCCTAGTAGTTAATGTTCTAAAGGCCTTGCGCAGAAGAGGATTTCCGGACGCGGAAATCCTCGAATTTTTTTAGATTTTCTATAATGCTGGATAAGCGAGTTCAAAAACTTGCAATTTTAGTTTATTGTATTATAATAATTAATAATTGGGGGTATAGCTCAGCTGGGAGAGCGCTAGATTCGCATTTTAGAGGCCAGCGGTTCGATCCCGCTTACCTCCACCAATAATGAATATGCTGAAGCCCTTGGTGTTCAAGGGTTTTTTTTATTACGCAATATAGTTCCTCTGTTTGTTGGGCCTAAAGTCTCGTTGGGGAGCTCTATGTACCTTATACTATTTTTTCGTGTTATCCATGGCAATTAGTTATTTTTGTCATGCAATAAACTGATGCCTAAATTATAAATAAGAATACCCCAGCAATGTCGGGGTATTCTTTCTTTCTTGCTTATTATTGGCGAAAAGAATTTAATCCTGTCAGGATCATTTTCTTATCACACGGTTGGAATATTCTGTGTCAATGCTATTAGCAAGGAGAGTTATTTATTACACAATCAAATAGAGCATGTCAATTGGTCGAGCAGTATCTTTATCAACACGACTTTATAAGCCAAACATAATTCCTTTAATTCGGGAAACACTATTTAGAAGTTAAATGTTTAAGGAGGCGTTTTTTTGAGCCACAAAGATGAAGCCACACGAGAAGATTTAGCCAGTGAATTAGGAGAACTTAAGGATAAATATTCCAAGTTGAAACATGCTTATAATGAGTTGAAACATCAGTCTTCTCAAGTTCAACCTCCGGGATTAGGGCAAACACAAGGGCAGCAGACTTTTCAACCACAACACGAACAACTTAAAAACAACTTTTACAATGAGGCAAATTTAGAGGTTGCCAGTGAACTAGGACATTCTTAATAAATCTGAAATATGAATAACCCATAACTAGTTAATCCATTTTATTTGACCGAACAAAAGGGAAGAGCCTCCAAGCTTTTCCCTTTTCTCTATGTTCTAATTGTTCACTTTCTGCCGTACTATAAATGGGGGGGATGGAATGCAAGGTGTTCAATTCGATTCAGAAATTCTCTATGTTCAAAAACTATATTATTTCTTATTCTTAGCAACGTTTACAATGCTTACCTGTGCGATTGCTCTCTGGCGTTTTGGCTTAAAGATCGGCCTACTTATTCTGGGAGGCGGCCTCGCTATTTCCTATATCGCCATGCTTAAAAAAAAGAATTTTTCCCCTCCTGAAAAAAAGATAACCGCAAAACGAATGGCCCACGCTATTTCTCAAGACACCAGTCCTGTATCGATTGCTCGTTTTGCTTGCCAACTTTATTACTACTTTCATAAACCTGCCCAAGCTATTTCTCTGCTCGAAAAATTTTTACCCACCCATGACCCTCTGCTCTGCATGACACTTGGAGACATCCTTCTGAAAGAAGGCGAAGCGAAACGTGCACTCTATGTTTTGCGAGATAATCCTTATGCCTTAATCGACCCACTTCTGCTAACTACTCAAGGTCGGGCTCTCATTGAAATCGAGAAAATTCCTGAAGCTGTGCGAATGTTCGAGCGGAGTTTACATATTGCTAAACAAAATGGCTTCCCTAGAAATGGAGCCCATTGGCTTACCCAAAAACTCCTTGCTATAAGCTATACAGCAAGCATTCATCATACTTTGGCAGACTGTTATGTTATTCTTGGAAATCCACCTAAAGCCAAACATCATTACCGAGCTGGTAACCGATTTCTCTTTGATCTTTCACTATGGCGTCACCAGTCAGAACCTATTCATTCCCCACAAATATACAATAAATCTCATTAGTTCAGCAATCTTTCCTCTTTTATCCTGAGTTTAATGCCCTATTCCAACAGTTTTCTCAAGAGTAATTCTCTATAATAAGGATAAGTCAATATATTATGGCAAAATCGGACAATACTAACGTTAAGTACTCGAATGGAGGGTGAAAAATGCTGTCAACTCATGGTGAAGAAGTTCTAGGATTTATCCGTGATTTCGAAACATCCTCTCGGGATTATCTCCGCTCCAAAGGCTTGAGTGAATACGAGATGACCAACGCCTATCTCGATCTACAATGGAATTTCCTTCATACGATTCTCAAACAACGTTCTGAGAAGATACGCAGAACTTCTCGGCGCCATGTTCTTCATCCAAAGAAACATGCGATTTAAATAACCCCCAATCGCTTTTCGAACTGAATAAGTGATTGGGGGTTTTATTCACACAATTGACTTTTTACCTAAAGAATGAGGCCTTGTACAAACGTTGATACCTCTGTAATGCACGAATGGCTGTCAGGGTCGTAGTTAAGGGTTCTTCATAGTTCCATCCTTTTGCATATACCCCACGGTAAGAAGGTTCAAACGAACCATTGCTGTTCTGAGCAGCGAGAAGATTCCTTATTCCTTTTTCCAATACTCCTCTGGGAACTATTCTTGTATACCGCCATAACCCGGAAAGAGACAAGCTGGTCTCGACAACAGAACCCCAGCCCCCATCACTGCTCTGAGCTTTTATTAAAAACTCTTGTGCTTTCTTTCTTGCCCCTAAAATGTGGCGTGCAGTATTCCACCGTTCCCAACTAAACTTCCATTTACTGAGTAATTCTAAGGCCTGGGCTGTGCTATAAACTGGCCCCTCGAACCATGATGCTGGAAAGGCACCTTGATCGTCCTGCTGGGCTAAAATCCAATTTATACCTCGCCATATTTTTTCATCTTGCGTACGTGTACGCCACCATAATGCCTCAAGAACATGAATGCTAACATCAACGCTCGGAATGTATACTGGTAACTCGGAAGAGACTTGGGGAGGTGTACCTTGAAAGCTGGGAAATGTTCCCCAACTCCCGTCAGTATTTTGTAGACGCTTTAGGAGACTTACGCCCAATTGATTCTGTTCTCCAAGCACCTGATGTAAACCGATCAAGGCTACTGCCGTATCGTCCAAATCAGGGTGAGTATATGGAGGGGTACTACCATAACTCCCGTCTACATTTTGTCCTCTTTTTAACCAATCTACCGCTTGACCTATCCAAGGAATATCTGCAGGCCTTTGAGCTGTCTCACCAAAGACACTAGCAGCCCAACCTATCGCCCATATTTTTAGTTGATCAAAGGCAGGCCACCCACCACCTGGATATTGTTTTTGTACTAACCACCGTCCGGCTCTTTGTGTTTGTTCCGCATAGCCTCCCTTATTCATAAGCGCGAGAATTGACAAACTCGTTGCAATAATATCCTCTGCCCAAGAACCGTCAGACATTTGGGTTTTCAAAAGGTACTGAATGCCTTTCTGACTTCCCTCTTGAGAGTTAGAGGCGAGGAGTGATGCCGCTACAACAACTGGCCGACCATAAAGTGGTAGCTTGGCTAAGATTCTATCTTCCAAAATAGTCGGGAGCAAGATCTCTTCCGGCGTAGGTCCCTCCAACCCCGGGACCACTCTTTGCCCTAACGACAAGATCATCTGGGAAAATTGCCGTGCTTGAGATAAGATAATGATTCTAGCCATCCACCCACCTTGGCTCCCTTGAAGAACCGTCTCAACGATCTGAGTAATCTCTTCATCCGGTTTGTCACCAGGAAACTTTCCCCATCCTCCTTGACGATTCTGCCTTAACCATTGAATACCTCGTTGTTGAGCGGTCTCAAATCCCCTTCCAACTGCGAGCAAAGCCAGTGCGGCTAGCGCTGTAGCCCCTGGGCTTGGAGATACACCGTGAGTTTCGTCAAGATTTCCTGACAAGATTTGTTCCACACCATCAACTACAAAATGCCTAGCATTATTAAGGCCCTCTTGGACTTCGTTTTTAAGATCCATAGCACCGTCTCCGTCCTTATATTTAGCGCATGCCATAGTATGATTTATGTTAGAAGGAGGAAAATTGTTCAAAAAAGAAGAAATCGCCGAACCCTAAGGTTCGACGTTCCTTCGTACTTATATAATCTGAAAATATAACTATTAATTAAATATGGTGTTTTCCAACAAGCAACTTGCTCCATCCTCCGGCAATCCAAATCAGAGGAAGTTTCTAAGCTTAGAGAAGCACTTTAGTGGAATCACGTCAATGAGCCGCAGACGGTTTTGCGTTTATGCAACAACCAAGCAAGTATGCAACCACGAACCGTCCCCAGTTGCACGCAAAGCGCATTTGTGTCTTAACACAAACAGGCGTCACATGTCTCCCTTCGTTCTAATCCCCGTCGACCCAAGCCCAGAGGAAGTTTCTTAGCTTAGAGAGCGCTTTAGCGGAATCGCGTCAATGAGCGCGGGCGATAAGGCGTTAAGAAACGCAACGGTTCACATGCAGAACATCCTGAGGTTTTGCGTTTTAGCCTTAGCGTCAAGCGAATAGCAATGCAGCGTGTGCGAACGGGCTAAGAAACTTCCTCCCTAAAGCATCCGACTCACAGCAATCTCATCACAATTTGGAAACTTAATACAATTAATACACTCAGACCAAACTTTCTGGGGCATTTGATCTTTACTGACTTCTTCATAACCACAGTATTTAAAGAACTCAGGCTGATAAGTCAAAGCAAAAAGCCTAGTACAACCCAATTCCCTCGCTTCTTCTTCAAGTCCCTTAACGATCTGTGTTCCAATGCCTCTTCGTTTATAATCATTGGAGACTGCTAGCGCTCGAATTTCTGCTAAGTCACTCCATAGAATATGCAGTGACGCAACCCCCACCAACTTCCCGTCTACTTCAGCCAGCAAGAACTCACGAATATTTTCGTAAAGCATATTTCGTGATCGGCCGAGCATAAGTCCTTGCTCTGCATTACTATTAATCAATAACATCATCTCTTCGACGTCCGCTATTCGCGCCTTACGTAACTTCATCTCTTTTTCTCCTTTATACATTTTGTATAATTATACAACAGTTCTTATATTGTTGCATCTCCTTTTTTTAGCGGATAGCTTCTTATTGAACGATAAATGTGGCCACCTCGTTCGTTGACACTTTGCATCAACTCAAATGTTGCGACAGTTTCGGTTCTGAGGATTGTTCTATCCTTTTTCAAGATATTCTCGTTGATTCCATCGATTCCACCGCTCGCTAAGGTTATATGTGGTTGATAGCTACGAAATTCAGGAGTTATGCCTATGTTTCTTAGGGCACTCTCTATGGCAATTTGGAGGGAGATAAGTACTGTACTTTGCACACCCATCCATAGAATACGCGGAGCTTTGATAGTCGGGAATACACCTAAATCCTGAAAGATAATCTCAAAAGGGCAAAATTGGGAACCTACTTCCTTAAGCGCTTTATGAATATCTTTAATTTTCAATTCCCCAACCTCACCAAGAAATTTCAAGGTTAAATGGAGGTTATTTGGCTTCTGCCAATATCCTTTAATGCCATACTCTTGTTGCAATTTAACTTGCCAGGTTTGAAGAAAAGCGATTGTCTCTTGAGACCAACCAATACTTACAAAAATACGCACACAAACCCCTGCCTTATGCCCTATTCAGAAACCCCCCCTATTAAACAAGAAGAAGTTACTTCCAAAGTCCTATTTTTGCATTCCCGCTAAATTTGTCGTATTTTTCTAGCGTCCTTTTCGAAAACAAGTTTACATATTTGGAGATTCTAAGCCTGTTTGCGGCGTTTTTACTCTTTTAATATATCTCCTTTTTTTTACATTTTTCCGCGCTTCATTATGGTACACTATTTCAGTGTTGTTCATTGTCTTTATTGGAGGGGGGATTGTATAATGTGTTTTCCCTAAAAATTCGTTTTCTTCATCGCCAAAGTGTCTTGTTATTTTTATCGCTTGTTCTTATTATAACCATTGCCATAATTAATATCTTACCACTTCCTATTTATTTTCGTCTTATTCTTCTATTCTTTCCTGTCCTCACGATCATTTTATGGTTTGAGCTTTGGTTAAGCACTTGGGGCAAAGCCTGGATATTATCGGCAACAATGCTCGTGGTTTCTTCACAAGTGTATTCTAGTCATCCTATAATCCCGTTGCTTCTGGTTAATATTCTCTTCCTGCTGGGGATAGTGTTTCTCTACGTCCGCAAAGAAACACAAGAACGCCTACTTCATCAATCTCACATCAAAGCGATGCGTGTGTTGCTTCGACAAGATCCTCCCTTAATTCAAACTGTTGACTACACTCGAGAAGCGGTTATCTTGTTAGACAATAAAGCGGTTATAATAGAATCCAATCCTCAATCGACCCTTCTGTTATCGTTATCCGAATCATCTTTAATTGGTCAACCTATATCGGATGTTTTAGGTATCTTGCATAACTTTCAACCTACCAACTCACCAGTTACCGGTGAATTCATCTGGAAAACTCCGCAAGATAACAAACACCTACGATTTCGAACTCGGCCTTTACTAGACTATGACATTCCATCGGGGACTCTTTTAATAATTTACGATATCAGTGAAGAAAAAAAAAGCTCAGAAGCCTATTTGCAAGCTGCTAAACTTTCCATTATCGGCCAGGTCTCTGCGGGTTTAGCCCATGAAATCCGCAACCCCCTAACAACCCTCAAAGGCTTTATGCAACTGATCTCCCCCGAACAATGGCCTGAGTCCTTCCGACCATATCAGCAACTTATGCTGGATGAAATCCATTCTATCGACCAAATGCTCAATAAATTCGTTCTTGTAACAAGCCCTTCAGCGCCTCAAATGGCACCCGTCAACATGACAAAAACCGTTCATGCTCTGACGCAAATGATTCAGCCCATTTGTCTCATGCAAGGTGTTACCCTTGTTCTTGAGCTCTCCGCTCATTCAGTCTATGTTATGGGTGACCATGAACAACTTTCTCAGGCACTTCTGTCTCTATTGAATAACGCGTTTGAAGCTTCACCCAAAGGAGGAGAAGTTACTATTCGTATCACGGAACACGATTCGTACGTACGCCTAAGCGTTATCGATAACGGCCCCGGTATTCCAGAAAACCTCCGTCATCGTGTCCTTGATCCGTTCTTCACCACACAAGATGAAGGCACTGGACTGGGGTTAACCATCGCCCAACAAATCGTCCTCGCTCACCATGGTAAACTTCACTTCTCAGAACCCACTAGTGGAACTGAAGTGCTGATTGATTTACCCTGTTTATCGAATTTTACGAGTAACCTTTCTGCATAAGTAAATGGTTCATAAGTGTGCTTTGAGAATTCAGTTCATAAATTCCTTTTTCCTGCCAATTTTCAGGTAACGTCCAGATCGGAAATTTGACCACATCTTTTAGCCAGCAGTACCAACGGCGAATTTCTTCCTCCATGCCGAGTGTTGTTAACCAATGTACTCGGCCATCCCATACTAACGAATCCCCCTGCTCATCTTTTGCGTGAACCAAAAGAAAGCTTCTTTCCAGAACACATGTCAACAGAATACTTCGAGCGGCTTTAGCAAGCGGCTTCTCAAAAATTGGACATACGACACTTAACTGCCCATTGCCTTGGAAAAAATACCATTCTTCCAGTTCGAGCACTGAGTTCTCTCCACGCTCTTTAGGAAGCCATGGCCAAGGCCAAGGGCTCCCCCAGACTGATTTAATAATGCCACCACTTTGATGAAGCCATAAAGCTAGGAGATCTTGAGGACGCAGTTTGCCTTCTTGCTCAAGAGATTCGAGGTAATCGAGGATACTCAAAATAGTTGTGCAAAATTCCGAATTAAGTGAGCCTGAAGCATCCACCCAACCCTGTTTCTGCCACTTCAATATTTGATCACTATTCTTAAGCCACTTTACTTTGGTGCTTAGTTCAAATTTCTTACCTTTGCGACGAACTTCAGCAATCTCAAAATTTCCCCAAAGGAAAGCAATCTGTTGAGGTTTTATTTCAATACGAACCTGTCGACTGACTAAATCATCAAAAAACACCTTCACAATCATGAGTTGTTGCAAAGCAACTGGATTCAGTCTTTGCCCCCAGCGTTTCCAATCTGGGCGTTCTTCTCCCAGAGCGTAACGTGATCGGCTGCTTAGTTGCTCCTCAGGAATAAGGTATAAACTAGGCGTAAGTTTTTCGCGCCAATAAACTGCCCGTGCGGAGATAGTTCCTCCAATTTTAGCGATTCCATTTAAAAAGGCCACTGAAAAATTAGGGGCCACAAAATAGATCACGGTTTTAGCACCATTACTGATTCGATTACCCCATAATACACCAGCCAGAAAGAACTCCTCTTCACGTATAATAGAAGAACTGGCAATGATACCAACTCTTAAAGTCGTCTCACCGCCCATAAAGTAAGTAAACTGTGGTGGGAGACGGTTTGCCTTCTTTTTGTCTTCTGGGCATTCTAGCCAGTTCTGAGCAATAAATAAGTCAGAATGAGCTTCCCAGATCATGTTCCAGGTGATACTCACAATGAACCTCCCTTAGATTTTCTTCATATGCATGTTTACGCGCTATAGGCGAAGATCATGACACATTTATGAAAACTCCAAGCTATTTATTGCCATTATTCCTCTAAGAGACCCTATCCTCCCGGCCATCTTCGAACAATTTGCAGCGTTTCCTCGATAGGCAAAGCATAACGGATGTGTCCATCACGTCCTTCCATAGTTTGAGCCATAAACAAGGCGTTCCAAATACTTTCTGCAGTTGCTTCTACCACAGCTCTGAAGTATTGATCCAGTTTCCAATCGGATAAATAATCCTTAAATTCGCATGAATAGGTGCTGACCATTAAACAAAAATCGCCACTTCCGGTCATCGAGATCGAACCTGTCCGGCTCATTCCCAAACTAACTCGCTTCGCAAGTTGTCGAAGCTGCCAGCGTGATAAGGGCGCATCCGTCACTCCCACAAGTATTAATGAACCCGGAACATAACCCTCTGCCAACACAGACAGAAATTGACCCACTGGAACACCTGAAAAGAGGAAATCACGCAAGAGGCCAAAATTAGCCAGAACAAGCATTCCAACAATGTAGTTGCGCCCATTCTGATCTTGAACGATACGGGAAGCGCTTCCAATACCACCTTTCATTTGGAAACAAGACATACCGACTCCAGCTCCCACGTTACCTTGCTCTATTGGCCCTTTTGTCGCCCGTTGCAGAGCAAGTATCGCATCCCGTGGCTTAACATGTCGCCCTCGAATATCATTCAAATATGAATCATCGCATTCCATGACCACAATATTCGGTGTCCGGGCATCATTTCCAATCTCGGGATTTTGTTGTAATAGATAGGTGATAACGCCGTTAGCAACATCGTTAACGCTGAGAGTATTCGTCAATAAAATAGGACAGTTCAAAAACCCCATTTCCTGGATGAAAGGAACGCCGATTGACTTTCCATACCCATTAAAAACCTCGATCCCCGCACGGCATGGTTGACGATAAAGATTGACTGGACGAGGTAAGATCGCTGTCACACCCGTTCGAACGGGACCTCTTCCCGGAACCAACGGCCCATTGCCCTGAATTAGGGATACATTTCCTACCCGCACTCCAGGAACATCTGAAATATCATTGAATGGACCTGTTGGCAGTTGTCCCAGCCAAAGGCCTAAACTCCTTGGCGTTCTTCTATTTTGCATAAAAAATCCCCCCGTTGTACTCTATTAAAAACAACGAAGGGATATGAACAGACCCTATCTATTATGAATTTCCTGTTATGCCTCTTGCTTTTCAGAGAGCCCATCTAAAAAGACAGAGAGTGCATGATTCACCTCTTCATGCAAATCCCCCACACCTGAAACAAACCAGCGCATAAAATGTTGTATCATCATTCCTTCTAGACTTTCAGCCAAAAAGGCCGGATCAAACTCACGACTAATTTCGTTACTTTGTTGCCCAACAGTTAAAATAGCGAGCAGACCATAGTGCAAACTCAGATCATAATCTGCCCCTTCGCGATTCCGTACAGTAACCCAAGCAATTTCCCGGTCATTGATCATGAATTCAGCCCAATCTTGAAGCAGGGTCTCAAGTCGCTCTCGAGTACTCAAACTGTGCTTCTGGCGGCCATTGTTGACAAGATCTTGACATGTACGTCGCGAAAATTCTAAAATGACGGCTTCTTTCGTAGGAAAATAGTTATAGAAGGTTCCTTTACCTACGTCAGCATACTGTGTAATCTGCTCGACGGAGGTGGCCGTAAATCCTTGCAAGCGGAAAAGTTGCATGGCGTTAGAGAAGATCTTTTCGCGAGTTTCTCTTTTCTTGCGCTCTCGACGAGATATATCCTGCATCTTAAAATCCCCCTTAATATGGATGTGTTAGCAAAGGAGTAAACTTCTATTAGTCATTCTCCAAATTCCATATTTTTCCTTCTTTTTCCAGGGATTTTCAAAAATTTTACTTCTCTGCATGCAGAATGAATTTATCAAATTATCACATCGGCCTGTTTTTCACACGAGCTGATTCTTCCCCAAGTTTCCAAACTGTTAGGATCCTCCAAACTGCCCGCTCTAACTGATCTTCCGCCTTCTTGTATGCTTCTTCAATGGTTGTCGGCCCTTCAGAAACACTGAAACAGCTTGCGACCCCACTGTCAGTGAGAAGATCAGGAAGGCCCTCCACAGATCCTGAAATGACAAGTACAGGAATCTCATACTTTTTTGCTAAAGCTGCAACCCCTACTGGTGCTTTACCGTAAGCTGTCTGAAAATCTGTCCTTCCTTCGCCAGTTAGTACTAAATCTGCGTGCTGAATTTTCTCTTCGGCATTAGCTACCTCTAAAACCATTTGTGACCCTGGTCGCAATTTTGCTCCTAGAAAACCAACGACTCCCGCACCAAGTCCGCCTGCCGCGCCTCCACCAACTAATTTTAGCAGATTTGTACCCGCGTATTCGCTCAAACGTTCACCTAAGTTTTGCAAAGCTGCGTCCAGAACTCGGATATCCTCAGAATTTGCACCCTTCTGAGGACCATAAACAGCACTTGCCCCTTCTGAACCACATAGTGGATTTTGAACATCGCAGGCCACCTCGATCACTGCTTTTGATAGGCGAGGATCTATTCCAGACATATCAATATTGATAAGGTTGGCAAGCGCTGCTCCCCCTTGAGGCAAATCTTTACCCTGAGCATCGAGCAACCTAACCCCTAATGCAACCGCCAGGCCAGCTCCGCCATCATTCGTCGCACTTCCACCTATACCTAGGAGAATTTTCTTAACGCCACGCTCCAGCGCATCCAGAATAAGTTCACCAGTACCCTGCGTGGAAGTCAAGCGAGGATTTCTTTCCTCATCATTCAAAAGCGTTAATCCGGAAGCCGCAGCCATTTCAATAATCGCCGTATTCCCCTCGTCAATAAGTCCATAAGCTGCCCTTATCGGCCGTCCCAAGGGATCTGAGACCTTGATTTCGATCTTTTCTCCACCTACCGAGCTAAGTATAGCTTCCACCGTGCCTTCTCCCCCGTCTGCCATCGGGATCAGATCGATCACACTTTCCGGATACACCCGTTGAACACCCCTGCTCATCGCAAGAGCTACGTTTAAAGCAGTTAAACATCCCTTGAAAGAATCTGGGGCAATGACGATTCTCATTATTATCACTCCTTAGCTTGAGCACGATGTCCCATAATCATTCCGATCTTAAGAAAAATGAAAAGACTAATAAAATCTAAAACTACCAAGGTCCAACCTTCAATTGGAATTCCTGAAATAACCGCAACCAAATAGGTCAAAGTATTGAATATAATAGCAGCAAGATATGCAGAACGCAGGTTCTCCGGCCGGGAACGATACCCCACCAAAAAACCCAGTGGATAAAAAACTGCAAAATTAAAAGTCAGTTGGCTAAGTAATCCATCTGAAACAAAAAACTCGCCCCAAAAGATAAAGAGCAAGCTTAAAATAAGAAAATAGCGCCAAAAAGCAGAATTCATGCTTACCCCCCATCAAAACAAGGGAGAGAGTTGAGACTCTCTCCCCAATTCTATTTATTAGCTGTAGTTTGGCGCTTCCTTGGTAATCGTCACATCGTGTGGATGGCTTTCGCGAAGTCCTGCAGCTGTTATGCGCATGAAGCGGGTTTGGGTTCTCAAAGCCTCGATATTTGGAGTTCCACAATACCCCATCCCGGCACGCAATCCCCCAATCATTTGATAGATCGTTTCAGAAACTGGTCCTTTAAAGGGGACACGACCTTCGATGCCCTCAGGCACAAGCTTTTGATCCTTTTCTTGGAAGTAGCGATCTCTGCTTCCTGCTTTCATTGCACCGATTGATCCCATGCCCCGGTAAACTTTAAAACTCCGCCCTTGATAGATTTCCATTTCTCCAGGGCTCTCTTCTGTCCCAGCGAAGAGGCTTCCGATCATAATAACCCGAGCACCGGCCGCTAGGGCCTTTACAATATCACCAGAGAACTTAATGCCTCCATCTGCGATAATCGGAATCCCATATTTTTCTGCTTCCTCAGCACAATTCATAACGGCAGTAATTTGAGGAACTCCTATTCCCGCAACGACACGCGTCGTACAAATTGATCCTGGTCCAATTCCAACTTTAATCGCATCAGCGCCCGCTTCAATCAATTCGCGAGTTCCCTCTGCTGTTGCTACGTTGCCTGCAATCAGCTGTGTCTCCGGAAAACGCTCTTTTAAAGCTATTACGGTATCAATAACGCCTTTAGAGTGTCCATGTGCCGTATCTAAAGTAATGACATCAACACCAGCTTTAACTAACGCTTCAGCACGTTCTAACAGATCTGGAGTGACACCAATGGCAGCCCCCACCCGTAATCGACCGCGGTCATCTTTGGCTGAGTTCGGATACTGCCGTGATTTCTCAATATCCTTAATTGTAATAAGACCCTTCAGGATTCCTTCGGAATCAACAATTGGTAACTTTTCTATCTTATGTTGTCCTAATATTTCTTTAGCATGTTCAAGGGTCGTACCTACAGGAGCTGTTACCAAATTTGTTTTGGTCATTACTTCTGAAATCATACGGTCATAATTTTTCTCAAAGCGCAGATCTCTGTTTGTCAATATTCCGACAAGTTTTCTTTCAGCTGTAATCGGGACCCCAGAGATTCGATAACGTTCCATGAGTTTTAATGCTTCTTTAATCGTGTCATCGGGGTGTAAAAAAATAGGATCGGTAATAACCCCATGTTCCGATCGTTTAACCTTATCGACTTCTAAGGCTTGCTGTTCGATGCTCATATTTTTATGAATAATCCCAATTCCGCCTTCCCGCGCAATGGAAATCGCCATACGAGAATCTGTGACTGTGTCCATTCCGGCACTCATAAGCGGAATATTGAGTTTAATCTTTTTGGTCAAATACGTGCTGACTTCTACATCTCGTGGCAGAACCTCCGATTTAGCTGGAACAATGAGAACATCATCGAATGTAAGTGCTGCTTCTTTGATAATACGATTGGACTGCATGATTAGCTCCCTTCATAAATAGTTTTCTAATTAGTATACCAGAAATACGATCATAAGGATAGGATTAGTTCTTGTATTAATTTTTCCCCTATTCTGAAGCAAACTATTCCATACTACTTGTAAACCAAGTTTATGTTCACTATGATGAAGAATACGAGGAGGTGAAAACATGTTCTACCGAGTGCATCAATTCATTCAGGCGTTCTTTCCTCAGATTGATTCTTCCGAAATAAAATGGGCAATGAATAACTTGTCCCCTGGAGCCTGTTCACTTTTCCTCAAGCAGTCCCGATCAGAACAACGTCACGCTCTTGATGTGGCAAAAAGTATCATGAAGCATCAACATGCTGTATCTAATTCCGAATTCCAAAACCTGCTCACCGCTGCACTCCTCCACGATTGTGGGAAATCTATCGTTTCCATTCGCCTCTGGCATCGTGTATTTATTGTTTTAATGCAAAAAATGCCCCAGTGCATCTGGTCGCGCCTCGAGACTAGCCAGACAATTTTCGCCTTACCCTTAGAAATTGCCACGCATCACGCCGCTTGGGGCGGGTGTTTAGCTCAGGAAGCAGGTTTAAACCCTGAGATTTGTCTTTTGATCCGCGAGCATCATGCTCCTAACACAGAGCTAGGAAGTATCTTAGCAAATGCTGATAATGCGCATTGAAAAAGCATGAGTCGCCAAAGAGTAGGCTCATGCTTTTTGTTCTGATGATTCCATCTTTTCTTGAAGTTCCACAATTTCTTTGTTTTTTGAAAAAATCCACTTAGCAAACCGTTTGTTATCTCGTTGTAAACGCACGTTTTCCTTTTCGAGCCGGTGAACTAAGGCCACCTTTTCTCTTTCGACTTTTTCTAACAGGTTCATAAGTACCCGGCGGCTTACTCTTAAGTGTTCAACACGTTGCTCTAGCTCCCCAACACGAGCCCTAAGTAATTTCAATTCATCTATGGCATCCAATGACTTTCGCCCCCTCGGCTCTAACTACACTAGTATTCTATGCCGAGGAACCACATTTTAACCCTGCCCTAATTAAAGACTCTTTCTTGAGCATCTCAACTAGTTTCGCTCTGCTAGATCAAGGATTTGTTGAATCACATTAAGAGACACTCCCCAACCCCCGAGCTTCACACCGGGCTTAAGTGCTTCTCCATGAAAATCCGAGCCTCCTGTTATCAGTAGCTGATACTTCTGCGCAATAGTATGGAACTTTCTTTCGTCTTCAGGGTTATGGTCGGAATGGAAAACCTCGATGCCTTGGAGTCCAACTTTGACCCAAGTCGGAATTCCTTCCTCTAAACGATGGACACCGGGATGGGCAAGAACCGCAACACCGTGTGCTGCCCGCACTAATTCAATCCCCTCTTCTGGGGTCATCTTATAGCGCGGAACATAAGCAGGAGCCCCCATCCCAATGTAGCGATCAAAACCTTCCCCAATACTACTCACATATCCCCGTTCCATCAGAGCATGGGCAATATGTGGACGCCCGATGGATTCTCCTTGAGCAAACTGCTGCACTTCATCAACGTTAATATCAATCCCCTGAGCTTCCAAACGATCAAGAATCTTTAGCATGCGGTGTTCACGAGCTTGGCGTAAATACCTCAGCTTATCGTTTAAGAAGCTGGATGAACCATCTAGATCGTATCCAAGAATATGAACCTCTTTACCTTGCCACTCCGTGCTAAGCTCGATCCCTCTAAGTATTCTGATCTGATGTTTTTCTCCGGCTTCCTCTGCCTCTTGCCATCCCTGGATCGTGTCATGGTCTGTGATGCCAATTCCTTTTAAACCCAACTCTGCAGCTGAGCAGATAAGCTCTGTTGGTGTTAACAATCCGTCAGATGCTGTTGTATGGCAATGCAAATCTGCTTCGAACTGGGAAAATGCTGAATGATCCACTCTTTCACCCCTTTTCAAGGGAACTTTATTTTTTTCTCTCTTATTTTAGCACAGCAGATAATAAACGCCTAAAATTACAACCAGTAATCTGTTCAATCTCCGAGGTGGAAAACCCTCTCTTTGTCAAATCATTAAGCAGGTAGTCGTAGTCGCCGACATGCCCAAGACCATCAGGCGCTTCACTAATTCCATCAAAGTCCGATCCTAACCCGACCGTTTCTACCCCAGCCACATCTGCGATATGGCAAATATGACGTACCACATCATTTCGAGTCGTCTTGCCCGCCTCTTTCAGAAATCGGGGATAAAAGTTAATTCCGACTACCCCTTTATTTTTTGCCAAAGCACGAAGTTGTTGGTCAGTTAGATTTCGTGGATGAGCACAAAGGGCCCTCGCACAAGAATGGGAAGCAGCGATGGGATCATTCGAAAGTTCTAAGACATGCCAAAATCCGGCTTCGTTCAGATGAGAGACATCAATAAGCATGCCAAGTTTATTCATGCGTAGGACAACTTCCTGGCCCAACTGCGTTAATCTACTTTGAGTGCCAACTTCGCCAACCCCGTCGCCCAAGGCATTACGTTGATTCCAGGTCAGCCCTAAGGCCCTGACACCTAGCTTGAAAATAATATCAAGCATAAAGATGCTTTCACCTAGGATTTCTCCACCCTCTACACTCAACAAAATACCTATCCGAGCTGAGTCTGGTACTTGTTGAAGGTCCAGTTTCGTTTGAACAAGAAATATCTGATCAGGATGATCCCCAATAAATCGATGGGCCCCTTCTATTAGTTGTAATCCACGCCACGTAGCTGATGACGGTTTATACCTCGTTTCAATAAAAGCAGCCATGAATTGAAGAGCTACTCCTGCTCTCCTTGCTCTCTGAATATCCCAATGTCCTCCCTCTGAAGGGTCTTGGAGTGTCCTCTCACCGTTTACAAAATGAATTAGACTATCGCAGTGCCCATCAATTATATAGGGTTTTTTCATAACAACGAGCCCCTCCTCTTAAACAACATAATAAAGCACCTGTCTGCTATGATTATAGCAAACAGGTGATACTCAAGTGACATTTAACGTGCCTGAATAATTAACTTAATAGCAGTTCTCTCTTCTCCATCAATTACAACGTCGGTGAATGCCGGGATACAGATCAGGTCGACTCCACTTGGAGCCACGAAACCACGAGCAATTGCTACAGCTTTGACAGCTTGATTGAGAGCTCCTGCTCCAATAGCCTGTAGCTCAGCGCCACCGCTCTCACGAAGAACCCCTGCGAGGGCACCCGCGACAGCGTTCGGACTCGATTTTGCTGAAACTTTTAAAACATCCATAGAAACATCCTCCTGCTCGAATTGGTTTACAAGTATTGCCACAACTTTGAATATATGTATTCGAGAGCAAGCAGGCGAAATCCTCTTTTCTCTAAAGAATTTTCAGATTTTTTATATAATTATGTGAAAACGCCTTTATTAGGCATCAGCAAAGCGTTGAATCGTTTCAATTTTACTAGTTTTTCCAGATTCCTCATCAATATCTAAGATCACAGCATTAATCTGTACCGGGCCGCTTGCCAACTCGAACTTCGCGGGAAGCTGGGTCAAAAAGCGATTTATAATAATTTCCTTTTTTACTCCCAAAACAGAATCTCTTGGTCCTGTCATACCGACATCTGTAATATAAGCTGTTCCCTGAGGAAGCACACGGGCATCTGATGTCTGAATATGGGTATGAGTTCCCACAACAGCGCTGACTTTACCATCGAGAAACCAGCCCAACGCAACTTTTTCTGAAGTTGCCTCGGCATGGAAATCGATTATGATAATAGGAGTCTCTTGTTTAATTTGATTAATCCAACGTATAGCTCCACTAAAGGGGTCCTCCAGTGGGGGTAAAAATATACGACCGGATAAATTAAGAACACCAATTTTTCTTCCCATCGCCCGAATAAAACCATGCCCTTGTCCCGGTGCTCCAACTGGATAATTTGCTGGCCGGACAAGTCTTGGCTCATGATCGATAAAATTCATAATCTCTCTTTGATCCCAAACATGATTCCCCATTGTCAAGAATTGGATTCCATATTTATAAAGTTCTTCAGCAACATCTTTTGTTAATCCTTTTCCAGCCGCGGCATTTTCTGCATTGGCAATGGTTATATCAACTTTATATTCCGCCTGAAGTGGTTTTAAGAAACGTTTAACAGCTTCCCTTCCAGGCTTACCCACTATATCTCCAATAAAAAGTATTCGCAACGAACGTGCCCCCTTCTAAATCGAGGTTCGAGGCGCGAGGTTCGAAATTTGCACATCGCCCACCACCCCTAAACAATATTCATAGAATGCTATTATTCTTCATTTTAATACAGTTTATCCGGTTCGAGGTTCAAGGCTCGAATATCAAATATCAAGTATTAAATATCGAACATCGCGCTTCGCGCCTCGCAAACCTAATTCTTAAATACCAATACTCGACCCTCTTCTCGCAAAGCGACGACGTTTTTATCAATATCATGCGTCTGAATTGAAGACAGCATGTGGTTAATCATTTCTTCCTGAAAAACCTGTTCATCTTCGGGCAGATTCATTTCATCGTAGACTAAATTCTGTTTATATTCTCGTTTTAGAAGTTCAACAATGAGCCCTACTTCACGTTGACTCATACTATCGACATCCCGGGTTACTGTGATAACACATACGTTTTCCTCGCTCCGACAGGCAATATCAAAAACCCGCATACTCTGTCCCTCAAGCTGATGGAAGAGTTCTAAGGCAGGTTTCAGGATTTCTTGGAAAGAAGAGAGTTCATCGTGTTGCGTTATCATAAAGGTAAACTTAAGGGCATGCTGTTCACGCCAATAATGAACCGAGCCTACCTCAGAGTATCTCAACAGAATTGAGGTCAATAGTCCTACTCCGTCTTGAACACGTCCTCCATCTTTATATTTCATCCTTGTTTTCAGTCCTCTCTATTACACTATCCTTAACATGACAACTATTCGGCATAGGACTGCTTTTTCCTGCATAGACGTTGCTCAAATCAGTTGGGCATATTTGGTTTAGTGCAAGATCAAACTTCTAGAATGATATAAAGAAAACTTGGTTGGCGCCCACGAAGACATGTCTTCGCACTCATTAGCCTTCATGTTAGCCTTGGCGAAGGCGGCTGCCCTAGTTGCATTTATGCGCTGGCCAAGGATGGCCGAGTGTCCCTGTAGCCAAGACTCGAACAGGATGTTCGAGGTTAGAGCGCCGCCATGGATGGCAAGGTGCCGTGATGGCGAGAAGGGACCTTCCAGAAAGTATAAACGATAAGTTATACTTTCTGACTAGTATAAAGAAAACTTGGCTGAGTCTATGCGCTTGGATGACAAAAACAGGCGATCCGCAGGATCGCCTGTTTTAACATCTCTTAGATCTAACTATTTTGCAAAGTCAACTGCTCGGGTTTCACGGATCACCACTACTTTAATTTGCCCTGGGTATTCGAGCTCTTCTTCGATCCGCTTACTTATCTCGCGCGCGACACGTGGAGCGAGCACATCATCAATCTTGTCAGGTTTAACAATAATACGAACTTCTCGTCCAGCTTGAATGGCAAAGCACTTTTCGACCCCTTCAAAGCTCTCCGCAATCTCTTCTAGCTTCTGCAAACGTTTAATATACGTTTCCAAGGTCTCTCGGCGTGCACCTGGGCGTGCTGCAGAAACTGCATCAGCAGCAGCAACAAGGACGGCAACCAAGGTTTTCGGCTCAACATCGTTATGATGTGCTTCAATTGCATGAACAACATCACTTGATTCCTTATATTTTTTAGCTAGATCAACTCCAATTTGGACATGAGTCCCTTCCATATCATGATCGACGGCCTTGCCAATATCATGAAGGAGACCTGCCCGCTTGGCAAGCTGTATATCTATGCCTAACTCCGCAGCCATCAAACCTGCCAGATGAGATACTTCTGTCGAATGCTTCAAGACATTTTGTCCATAACTTGTACGGAATTTGAGTCGACCGAGCAAACGAATTAACTCAGGATGCAAACCATGCACGCCTGTCTCAAATGTTGCTTGTTCCCCTTCTTCGCGGATCTTTTGGTCGACTTCTTTCTGAGCCTTTTCAACCATTTCCTCAATCCGTGCAGGGTGAATACGACCATCGGCAATAAGTTTTTCGAGAGCGATTCGCGCAACTTCTCTGCGTATGGGGTCAAACCCCGATAAAATCACGGCCTCAGGAGTATCATCAATAATAAGATCGATTCCTGTCAAAGTTTCCAAAGTACGGATATTACGCCCCTCACGGCCAATAATCCGACCTTTCATTTCGTCACTAGGCAACGCCACAACCGATACTGTTGTTTCAGCTACATGATCCGCAGCGCACCGCTGTATAGCCAAAGCAATAATATTTTTAGCCCGTTTCTCTGCTTCTTCCTTAGCACGAGTCTCAATTTCCTTAATCATGATCGCCGACTCATAGCGAACCTCTTCTTCAACTCTTTTCAGCAATAGCTGTTTGGCCTCTTCCGAGGTCATGCCGGATAAGCGCTCTAGTTCAGCTTGCTCTTGACCAACAAGCAGGCTTAACTCTTCTTTTTGTTGTTCTACTTCGCTTTCTTTGCGATGTATATTTTCCTCTTTGCGTTCAAGCGATTCAATTTTGCGATCTAAGCTCTCCTCTTTTTGGAGCAAGCGTCGTTCAAGCCGCTGGAGTTCGTTACGCCGTTCTCGAGTTTCTTTTTCCACTTCATTATGGATATGCATAACTTCTTCTTTGGCAGCAACGACCGATTCTCTCTTCTTACTTTCAGCTGCAGAATAGGCATTCTCGACAATACGTTTTGCTTCTTCTTCTGCAGATCCAATACCCTTTTCAGCAGTGTTTTTACGAATAAGCCAACCTGCTAAAACACCTAAAGCTAACCCCACTAATATGGCGACTAATCCAATAATAACTGTTTCCAACATACGTGCACACCCCCTTGTTTGTCAAATTCTATTTTTCAAATAAAAAAAACTGGTTTCCCAAAACCAGTCACATTAAGCATAACCTTAAAGACGGGAGTTTTTCCCCCGTTTCCTACAACTCTCGTTAGTCAAAAAACCGTATATTTAACTGACTACTACGAAATCTATAAGAAAACCTTAAAGGTTAAATCTTAACAGAGACAGGTCTCTGCTAAGATTTTAATATCATTTGCAAACAATGTCAAGCTTGTCCTAAAATGGTGCATTTTATACACTAGGTCTACCTAGTATCTAATGTCTCATCGTCCCGATTATTAGTGGTTTTAATCTGATAAAGTACTTTTCTCACCATGTCGGAGGTATAACCACGTTGAATAAGCTTGCGAGCAACTTTTTGCTGAAGCCATAAATCACGCGGAACCTGCCTCTTGGGATCTTTCTCATGAACCTTTTGATCCCAACGCTCACCCTCTTG
>NZ_AGAF01000263.1 GCF_000224515.1 Desulfosporosinus sp. OT
CGGCCGTCCAAGAAGCTTTGGACCAAGCGCGAATATAATTACTCACGAAACGTCAAATGAAGCACTAATTAAGCTTCATTTGACGTTTGATTAGATTAATAATCCAGTACAATCGGTATTTGCCACCGACTTCTGACATCTAAGTAAAGGGAGTATTATTGCTCATGAGAACGTGTAACGCTAAAGAAAGCTTTGTAAAATCCCAACTATTTATGGATACAATGGTTAGCATTAAAATCGTAACTTCCCGAGGAAAATCGAAAATCGAAGAAAGTATGGAACGGGCCTTCGCAGCCTTTCACCACGTAGAATGTGTGTGTAGTCGGTTCAATAGCCAAAGTGAAATCAGCCACCTTTCTACACAAGTCGGTATTGCGGTCCCAGTCAGCCCTCTCCTTTTTGAAGCAGTTCGCTTTGCATGGGAAGTCGCCGATTTTACCGAGGGAGCCTTTGATCCAACAATAGGTAATACCTTAGCGATGTACGGTTTTAATTGTAATTACCTGACAGGATACAAAACAATTCCAACAACCAACGCAGATACCTCTATCAGCTATCTTGATATTGAATTGAATAATGAAGAGCAAAAGATCCTTCTGAAAAAACCATTGATCCTTGATTTAGGAGCTGTAGCTAAAGGTTTGGCTGTCGATTTGGCAGTCAAAGATTTAGCTCAATTTGAGGGATTTTTAATCGACGCGGGCGGCGATATTTTTACCGGTGGGATGAATGACTATGATGAACCTTGGCGGATTGGCATTCGTCATCCGAGCAAAAACGATGAAATCATCCGCTCCCTTCAACTCACCAATATGGCAGTTTGTACTTCTGGCAGCTACGAACGCGTTAGTCCTATCAGGAAAGATACCCACCATCTTATTAATCCCCACTCCAAGATTCCCATGTCCGATATATTAAGTTGTACTGTGATTGCTCCTTTCACCATGCTTGCCGATGCCTTTTCAACAGCGGCTTTTATTTTAGGAAGAGAGAAAGGGTTGCAACAACTTGAACTCGCCGGACTTGGCGGCCTTTTAATAACCCCTACCTTAGAAATGTTTTTGACGAAAGAAATGAGGCGGTACCTGTTATGACTTTCAATACCACCGTAATCAACAATAAAGTTAATCCTGTCGATACTTCTTCCGGCCGTATTTTTCTTACCCCAAAGACCTACGTTCTGATCGTCCTGCTCATTATCTCTGCGATTGCTGGGACGAACTCAGCCGACCTCAAGGGAATTTTAAATGTTGGAGTAGCCGCGATAACGGCAATCCTTTTCGATGGGATAATCTTTAGGTTCCAAAGCAGAAAAAAGTTATTCTCTGATGGAGGTGTTATTACCGGGCTGATCATTGCGCTTGTTTTAGATTCAACGACTCCCTGGCACATTGTCGCAGTAACCACAGTCATCGCACTTAGTTCCAAACATTTGTTTAATGTCAATAAGAAGCCTATCTTTAACCCCGCGGCATTCGGACTATTAGTTGCCATTTTCTTATTCTCAAGTGAACAAAGCTGGTGGGGAGCCTTTCCTGAACTCTCGGTTTGGACAGTTGCTTTCTTGCTCATTGGAGGCTTCCTCGTAACAGAGCGGGTTAACAAGTTCCCTCAAGTCTTAGTCTTTTTAGGTGGCTATTTTGCCTTGTTACTGATCATGGGTTTTTTCGGCATTAGTCAAGCAGGCGATGCTCTTCGCATTCCTTTTATAAATTGTGCTTTATTTCTAGCCTTTTTCATGGTAACGGACCCTCCAACTTCTCCTGGAAAGTACAAAGACCAAATTTGGTTTGGTATCATTACAGCCCTTGCGTCCATCATTATTTACATTATTTTTGGTGGACTGTCCTATCTACTGATCGGGCTACTACTTGCTAATGTATGGAATGTCCTGCGAGTATACATGGCTAAAGTGTTTTTTGCTTCAAGGGGACTTGAAAATAAAGTTTAGTTCCTTGCCCTGGTTTGCTTTCAGCCCGTATAATACCCGAGTGTCCTTCAATAATCCACTTTGCAATGGACAAGCCCAAACCACTTCCACTCTCGGAACGAGTTCGTGACTTATCCGCCCTGAAAAAGCGGTCAAATATATACGGTAAATCTTCTTCAGTGATTCCTATCCCCGTATCTTCTATAATGATTTCCACGCGTTGCCTTTGCTGTCGACATAAAACGTTAATCTTGCCGTCAACTGGAGTATATTTCACGGCATTATCTAATAAGATAACGAGCAGCTGGCGCAGTCGATCCGGATCACCCATAACGTTGATTTTCTCATCCGCACTAACGCTTAACTCAATATTTTTCGATTGCGCTAACCAGCGAAATTGCTCGACCACCTCATTGAGCATTATGTCAAAAGTAAAGTATTTAAAGGAAAATTCGGGTTCAACGGAACCGGAACGAGCTAAGGTTAAAAGCTCCGCCACTAATTTAGTCATTCTTTTGGCTTCGTTAAGTGCGAAACTGATCTTTTCACTTTCTTCCTCAATGGTCTTTTCAGGATGACGGTACAACAATTCAAGATTAGCTTGTACAACCGTCAAGGGTGTTCGCAATTCATGAGAGGCGTTCGCTACAAATGTCTGTTGTTTATGCCAAGAATTCTTGATGGGAACAAGCGCTTTCTGCGCCAAGAAACAACCCATTAGCAAGGAAACCCCCACTCCAACCAGACCACCCATAAGAAGAACAAGGAATAAGCTATTCAGCATATTCCTTTCTGGTTCTATGTTTTGGATGACCTGCAAAACGCTCGCCGATTTTAGAGATTCAGGAAGCCCAGCTTTTTTCACAGAGACGGTTAGAACACGATAAAAGTGATCCTGTATTGCTAGAGTTTTAACACCCTCACTACTTAAAGAGGCCTTAAACTGTTCTATTCCCATCATGTTGAAAGCTTCTTCAGGTGCTTTTGCCAACAACTGTTGGTTGGGGTCCCATAAAAGTAGAATATTGCGACGCACTTCTTCTCTTTCGCCCGTTGATTTATTCGAAAAATCCTCAAATTGATCGCTCTGTTGATTCTCTGCTGTTTGGATCAAAGTGTTATCAAGTTCTACATACAACCGATATTCAGTATAAAAATAGATCGTCAACCCTAAGCTAATAAGCACGAATAACATGATTATAGAATTCAAGGTAACCAGACGAATCCGAGTTTTTTGAAACATGCCCACAGGATCTACTCCCTTCTGAAGACGTAGCCTACTCCCCGAATCGTGCGGACATATTCTGCACATTGCGACAACTTCTTGCGCAAGAAGTGCACGTAAACATCGACCATTGATATTGCAGCTTCGGAATCCAATCCCCAAACTCGGTCAAAAATTTGTTCACGAGTCAATATTTGTTCACGATTATATAAAAGGTATTCTAACAGTTCATATTCCTTGATCGTAAGTTTTAGCGGTTTTCCATCAACAAATCCCTCATGCTCACTGGAGCGAAGCGAGATGGGTCCATATCTAAGTTCGTCTTCATCTACTGGTCTATTACGCCGTAAAAGTGCCCTAACTCTGGCCAACAATTCTTCGACTGCAAACGGCTTCACTAGATAGTCGTCTGCTCCCACATCTAACCCATTAACTCGGTCCTGCACACTATCTTTGGCCGTTAAAAGAAGAATCGGGGTATGAATTTCTTTGCTTCGCAATTCTTTTACGATCAACAGCCCACTTTTATGCGGTAGCATTATATCAAAAATAAGTAAATCATAAATATTTCGTTCAGCGAGGAATAATCCATTATCGCCATCGATGGCAAACTCCACCTCATAAAATTCTTCTTTCAGGATCGAGATGAGTGTTTTCAATAAAGGCTGATCGTCTTCAACCACTAATATTTTCATAACTTGTTCCTTTCAAGCTGCTGGTACTTCTATTTTTCTTAGACGAAGACAAATATTTAATCTATCTGCATTCAAAAAGGACATCGCACTATCCATTATTCTACATCAATTACTAATAACCTGTCCGTTAGTTAGTAGTTTCACGGAATCCATAAGCAAATATTCGACCTCACACCCTTTTACATACAATTCCTTACCTGAAGACTGTTCAACTCGACAAACATGCAGTATTCTATTTGTATTGCCCAAATTCCAGCCATGGTATCTGAGGGGGTAAGGTTAAGTGGTATGGACAAACCAAAACCCTGTAGTGCCATTTTTAAACACTGCAGGGTTTCCTTTCAATGTGAGAGTATTCTCTTCTTATCTCGGAAGTAAGTAACAACACATAAAATATGTTTTGCTAAGGTAAGAAAGTGCGAACGTGAAAATCACACTGAGAGTCTTCGGTTTCAGTCGTGAATACTTGAATACCCGTTACCTTTGCCTCACGGCTAAGTTCAGCAATCGCAGCAAGATCAGGACGCAAATGCCATATTGCCTCCAATGTATTTAACGAAATAAATCGAGCGATTTAATTTCTGGAGTTTATTTCATTCTCTAGTTCTAAAATCATATTATGGACGGATTTGTTAACCTCATCGTTAAATTGGCTGCTCACACCATCATGTTTAAAAATGCCATTCCTCATGCTTTCTGCTACACGTTTAAATTTGTTGCGATGCACCTTGAGTGTTTTAGAGTTCATGTTAGTATAGATACTCATTGCTTTTTTCTCCTTACTTGTGTTAAATAAATTTTGCTCCATTATTATACAGCTAATTATAATCATTATCAACTTCTTAATATAATGTTTAAATATTTAGAATAACCAACCTCCTTATCGCTTATGTCAATAGTATTATCTATCTACCCCCTTGATCGCTTCTTACTCGTAACCTTAAGTACTCCTAACAAAAAGATAATCATCCAGAGCCACCAAGGAGTATATGAGACAATCAACCTTGCCCCAAGCAACACCCCTTTAATTATAGAATTCACTATTACATTGGTGTCGAGCACTTTTCTCATCCTCCTTTCCCTCTCGCTTACCCATAATTCATTTTAGATCCGGAGCCTTTCTTAAAAGAAAAAAAGGGCCTTATTAAGCTGAGCCCATTGTTATACTTATGCTACATCTTCCCAAAAAACCACTGCGGGTACTTACTCGGTCTTAAATGTCAAATGGCCTCACTTCCTAGCTTATCTAATAGAAGTGTCTAGCGTACAAAAGCTTTTGGGGTAAGAATTACAATCGGATGTGGCGACCGTTTCATACAAACTTAACAATTGACTTAGTAATAAACTTCCAGTTACCCTGCAAACTTTGTCCAAGATTTGGGATACCCAACTAACTAACCATATTAATTCACAACATAAAGGCTAAATGAAATTACCTTTATTTTACTCCTTGTGTCTCATAGTGAATGCGGAAAGAAGGCTGCTCCACAGGAGCAACCTTCTTCTAGCTAGGATAATCAAATCTATAAATTACAGATTGCCATTCTCATATGCCTGTCGGGTCAAATTTCCTGGTTTTGCACTGAAATTTTTCGGAAGATATTCTTTATCAATTATGTCTTCATAGTTAATGTCACTGAAATAGTTACAAAAAGTAATTTCAACATATATCAATCTTCTGTTCTCCTTGTCAGCTAAAGCATAAACATAACCACTATCTCTGTTAGCCAAAACTGAACATACTGGATAATCAAATCCTGTTGCATCATATATTAGATAATCCACTGAGGAATTCAAATTTTCCAATCTCTCGGTTTCCTTTTTATAATCTTCCGCATTACATGAATATATAAGATATACAACATAGTTTGGGTCCCATGGATTATAGTAATAATAACAAAAGTCTTCTATATTCGCCGAACTCGGGATGCTTTGAGGGAATATTTCATTGCGATGCTTCCCTTCATTTCCAAGATATTCACTGTAATCCGAAATATCCATAGTCTTATCCTTTTCGGTGAACAAACCACAACTGCCGCAAATTAACATTGCTATTATTATGGAGAAAATTAGTAGTATCTTTCTCAAATCTCTACTCCCTCAAACGGCCACTATACCCTTTCTTGGCCTAATTATTACATACACCTTAAGTAAAACTTGTCATAAACAGTCGATATGAACAAAAATGCTCCCGCCGGACGTGAGCACAATTAATCTAAGGATTCACGCTACGTTATCTCTGACAGCCATCTTGATTTCTCCAGCTATCCAAAAGTCCTCTTTTATCGATTCAAAAGGTCTCCGCTTCCCCTTGGTAGAATAACCATATAAACAAACACCTTTGAGAGAGGAGAGAATTATATGGAGAAAACGGTTGTGATCGTTTACTTAGGTATTGCCATTATTATGGTTATTTCCGCTATTATCTTAGGACGTAGACCCAGCTAATACGTAAACGAAGATACTCAATGCTTCAGACTTTGTTATATTCAGTTTTCTGATAATACCCTTCAAGACTTGGAGCGACATTTTTCATAACCCATCTTGATCTTGCTTCCTCCCTTTTCAGTAACACTTGTCCTCTTCCACTCATAGACTGCCCTAAGGTGGTGAAGCGACAGTGTTATTGCGTTGCCCCAATTGCAAGTGCATGGACCACTTAAGTAAGTGGATCAAATGTACAGCGGATACCTTAAAAATGGACCTTATTTCAGCAGCTAAATGTCCTGCTTATGTCTGTCCAAAATGCAAAAGTCCATCACCCACCGCAAGTATTCCACGTATTAACCACTAGCGGCTTCATAGCCTACCTGTTGAGATTCAGATCAAAATGTCATCATCCAGATTTACTTTATGCCCCAGTGGATGTTTTCTGTTACCCACTGGGGTATCGTTACCTTTAGTACTTAAAAAATGAACATCACTGCTTCTTACAAGGAAGCAAAATCACTTCATACAATGATATCTGTAGACTTAAAAAGGACCACTCGCAAGTGGTCCTTGACAATTGTGAAAACGGGATGGAGTCATTAAGTAATATCCAGCTTTTATTTAGGCAACTCTATAGATATGCCTGCGAGAATGATATAGTAGAAAAAGGTTATTTTGTGGAAATTGATAGAGAGAAACCTGAAAGTTTAGAAGTATTTTTACCGAAAAAGAAAGAAATCGGCTATAGGATAATGCAATTTCTAATTTTAATTTTTTAATCGAATTTTAATTTTAGTCAAATCGTCCTTGAAGTTTTTCAGGATACAATTTACTCATACTCAATTGCGGACAAAAAAACACAAAAACTGTGATTAGTTTTTTACGCAAGCGAAATCCTAAAAAACAAGGGGGACATTATTATGACAATCGTAGAACAAGTGGAAAAACTCTGTGCAATGGCCAATATAAGTTTCGAAGAAGCCAAGGCTGCCCTTGATGCGGCAAATGGTGATTTGCTTGAAGCCATTATTTATCTGGAGAAGCAAGGTAAGATACACGCACCGACCGGAAGCGGCTATTATAGCAGCGAAAAAATTATTGACACCAGTGCCGTGGCCTACAAAGAAAATGGTAGGGAGCAGCATCATAACTGTCACAAAGGAAAAACTATTATTACTATTATAAAAGACATCGGTAAATTTTGTTTAAAAATGCTCCGCAAGGGTAATATTAATACCTTTGAAGTGCTCAAAGGCGAGGAAATCAAGGCCTCTTTTCCAGTCACTGTCCTTGGCTTGCTGCTTATATTCGCGTTTTGGGTTACGATTCCACTGATCATTATCGGACTGTTCTTTGGCTTCCGTTATCGCTTTAATGGACCCGATTTCAGCAACAATACGGTCAATGATGCTATGAATAGCGCAGCCGATGCCGCTGAAAACCTTAAGAAATCCATAAATATCTAAGAGAAATATTGGGAATGGTGGGACTTGCCATGAGTTCGAAAATATTGATTATTGAAGACGAAGAAAAAATTGCCCGATTTGTTGAGCTTGAGCTGGGCTATGAAGGTTATACCACAACAAAGGCCTTTGATGGCCGGACAGGACTTGAACTCGCCGAAACCGGCGAGTTCGACCTCGTTTTGCTGGATATTATGCTGCCTCAGTTAAGCGGCATGGAAGTACTTCGCAGAATCCGCCGCACGTCCTCAGTTCCCATCATCATGTTAACCGCGCGAGACAGCGTGATCGATAAGGTCTCCGGACTTGACAGCGGGGCAAGCGATTATATCACCAAGCCTTTTGCCATTGAGGAGCTTCTCGCCCGAATCCGCTCTGCCCTCAGAAAAACTATGCCGGAAGACTCGGGGGTGCTATCAGCCTCAGGTCTGATTCTGGACACGGGTCGGCGTATGGTTACTATGATGGGCAAACCCATTGATCTGACAAAACGCGAATTTGACCTTCTTCACTTTTTGCTAAGAAATAAAGGAATCGTCATTTCCAGGGAAGCACTGCTTGAGAATGTCTGGGGTTTTGATTTTACCGGAGAGACTAACGCAGTCGATGTCTATGTTCGTTTTCTGCGTGGAAAAATTGACGAAGTGTTTGATATTAAACTAATTCACACAGTAAGAGGAGTGGGATATGTGATTAAGGATGAACGATGAGCCGTTAAACAGCCCGCAGAGCCGAATCGGAGATAGAATACGCTTTTCTATTGTATGGAAGCTCAATCTAAAACTATTTTTTCGTATGCTAGGGCTTTTTTTAGTCCTTGACGTACTTCTAGGCCTAGGGGCCGCGACTGGACTTGTTGTACGCTTGGAGCAGAATGTAGCGGCAGCAGCCGAAATTCTACATAAAACAGGACTGCCTACCCCGGATACAGAAAGATGGCTTGCACTTTCTGATTGCAGCATTTCGTTGCCAACGGAAGACCCGATAGGATTTCAGATACCCACACCCTTCCAGAAAGACCTGTCCCCACTAACGGCGTCCGGTATCAGGAGCATCAACCTACCTGAGGCAGAAGGCTTGACCGCTTGGGAACAAATTAAGGATGTCACTTACAATGTAACGATCGAAGACAACAATCGATCTTATCGTATTTCCCTCCGCCCTGGGAAGACTCTTTTGGTATTCGTAGTGATGGTTGCCCTGGTATTGATTCTAGAGCTTTTAATGTTATTGCGCAGTATTTCCACAGGCGTACGAATGATCCGCAATACTCTCCGCCCTATTCAAGACTTAGCTGAAGCGGCGCAAAATTTGAATTCCAGCGGCGTCTTTACTCCGCAACAACTGGAAGTTCTGGCAGACAAGTTGGACGACATCAACGCCACAAGGCTGGATACAAGAATTTCCCTAGGTGATACGCAAAGCGAATTGAAAACCCTGGCTTCTGCGATAAACGGAATGCTGGACCGAATCAACGAATCCTACCGTTCTCAGGTGCGCTTTGTGTCGGACGCGTCTCATGAGCTAAGGACACCGATTTCGGTTATTCAAGGGTATGCAAATCTGTTGGATCGCTGGGGTAAGAACGATGAAAAGACACTGCAAGAGTCGATCGATGCCATCAAAGATGAAACAGAGAATATGAAGGGGCTGGTGGAACAGCTTTTGTTCCTGGCACGGGGGGATAATAACACCATGCCTCTGCAAATAGAGCGTTTTGAATTGTCCGCTCTTGCCCTAGAAGTGCTGCGAGAAACTCAGATGATTGACGGTGGACACGAATACGATTCGCAGGTTGCAACCGTTTTCATTAAAGCAGATAAAGGCCTCATCAAACAAGCGACACGGATCCTGATTGATAATGCCCTGAAATACACTCCCTTGGGTAAACAGATCACCATTTCTGTTTCTAGGGCAGACGGCAATGCCCGGCTGACCGTACAGGATGAAGGTATTGGAATCGCTCCCGAGGCAGTTCCTCAGATTTTTGACCGATTCTTCCGCGCCGACGAATCTCGCGCCAGAGCTACAGGTGGGACCGGGCTGGGCTTATCCATAGCAAAATGGATCACAGAGCGACATGGCGGGCACATAGAGGTCTTAAGCCGGCAGGACATCGGCACTAGAATTTCTCTTTTGCTCCCCACCGCACCTGAAGCATAGTGCTTGCATTCATACTCCCGCGACATCTGATGATAAGCTCAAATAATTGAGGGGCTTTTGGTTTGTGCATTTGCCGATGCAAATTTTATTTTGCAATAGCCGCTCAGTGTTAAGCAGATGAATACCTCATCATCCTGCGGGTCAGATTAAGATTATTACCGCTTGTCAGGAGTTCGAAAACGATCCTTCGTTTAATGTCAAAATGACACCCGAAAAGGGCTCCGAAGATAACCATCTTCAGAGCCCTTCCTTTTGTTTCAGAGAGTGATTTCCCTGATTTCTAAGATTGCTTAGCTAACGCACTCTGATAGCCCGTTCTAGCTTGATCCGTGATCGCGGGATCCAAGCTCGGCCCTTGTAGAACGGTCCAGTAGTATTTTGCGGCAGTAGCGTACGAAGTAGCATTATCCTCCAGGACTAAAGCATCTGCTTCATCTAAGAGTTTGCCATAGGAACTTAGGATTTTCTGCGAGACAATCGTCTTATCTTCAGCCGTGATCGCTGAACTTTTATAATCCGTAATATAAAATCCTAAGCCTTGCACATAATAATCGCCTCTAGGTTCTAGATCAATGTGAAAGCCGTACCAGTAATCTCCGTTAGTAATCAACGATTCGGGATCGAACGCCAGATCCCCTGTATGCACAGGGGTCGGAGTGCTCCAGCAACTGGAGAGGTTGGGAGGATTTTCAGCAGGCAGAAGAGACTTCAAAAGTTTTGTGGCCCCCGGGGCAAACGTAATTGCGCTGTTGTACTTCTGTCCCATCAGACCAAATACCTTATCTTGATAGGCATCTTCACCCGTAAAATAATTTGGGTTATTCTGCTCAGTCCAAGCATTATAGCCCCATACGGCAAAATACCAGTTTTCCAAGACATTGCGATTTCCGTCTCCAATCTTGGGGTAAGCTCGCCACTTATTGTTAAGGATTTGGCAACCCGCTTCAAGGTTATAATCCAGATCGCTTTTCAGTTTCTCCACATCATATTCCGGATAATTCACTGGAGAGATTTGCATAATTCCAATACCACCATCGCTTGATACAAACGGTTGATCTGGTAAAGGCAGCCCAGTCGCAGGATCCAGTTTGTATTGCTTCCAACCGCTCTCCATCCAGGCCAGAGCTTTGAGGAGCACAGGCGGAATATCATATTTATTGGCCATATCCTCTATTTTCTGACCAATCATTGCAGTTTGAACGCTTGTATCAACTTCGACACCAAGATTGCGCTGGCTCTCTGTAACTACCGCTTCACCACCTAGTGCTGTAACAACACTGGTGGCGGACATTTTGCTTTTCACGAAGGCACCTGCTTTAGGAGACGCAACACCATCGGTGAGAACAATTGCCGACTTAGTTTGAGCGGCAAGTGGTGCACCAGAGAGTGCATCAATGCCCGTTACACCATTAGCCAAGTATACCTGTTCAAATTCGAGGGAGGTGGTGAAGTCTTTAATAACTTGATCATTCGTATCATACGCTGTGACTCCGTAGTGGCGCGTTGGTGTTGGGAGTTGAGCTAATACAGAATCACGAATGACGCCTGTTCCCCCTATAACATCCGAGGCTGCTATACCTGAGTTGGCTTCCAAAAATGCTTGTGCACCAGCAGAAAGTCCAGTGGGGTTCGTTAAAAGAATTGGTTCACTCGCCTGGGAAGCAATAGACGCTATCGAGAGCGCATCTTGGATCAGCCAACCATAAGCAACAGCAACTTTAGTCACTGGGGTGCCGAGGGTAACCATTTGTTTAGCAATGTTCACGGATGTTTCAATACGATCAACTCCACCGAGGGGTAGAACCGTAATTTTCATAGCGTTTAATTCATCGAGGACACCTTGACTAATTACAGCAGTTCCGCTGGTCACATATACTTTCGTAACCGCAAGTTTAACAAGTTCTTCTTTGGTAGCAGGGTCAAGGGCTTTTCCAGGTCCGGTCAGAAGGATAGGCGCTTTAAGGTAGGCAGCAAGCGGGCCGGATGTCAGGGCATCAACCATACCATAGGAAGCTGAGGAAGCAAGAATCGCGGTTCCTGTCCAGCCTGTTTGATCGGCAATTTTTATAGCGGTTTGTTCCGCCGTTGTACCAGCTAAGCGAGTCGGAACTGTCTCTGCAGCAAATGCCTTTAAAGGAAGCACCGTCAGAGTCATACCTGCTATAGCTAAAGATGCTAAGATTTTTTTCGTTTTCATCTAGTGAATTTTTCTCCTCTCGTCTTGGCTCTCTTCTCGATCACTAATATTTCAAGTGATTTAGCATAGGTTAATCGCTAAACATACTGCGACTTTGTTTGCGCAAATGTCATTATCGTCCTATGTTGTCCTACATTAGGTTATTCGTTAGCGAAATACATTTTCCTTTTTACAAAATTTTAATTAAATTATAAGTGCCAGGATGAGTAAAATCTCCTCTTGTATAATTGAAACAAGAGGAGATTTCGATAATGAGGAGTATAATTTAATATTGAACATCTTTTAAGTATAGGCCTTTTGCTTGAGCTAACGGCCCCGCTTCCCAGCGTTTCTTTTTATCTAATATCTTTTCAACATCCACTGGCTTAAGATTACCTTTACCGACTTCAATAAGTGTCCCAACAATGATTCTTACCATATTCCACAAAAATCCATTTCCATTGACCTCTATTGCTAGATGTCCTTCCTTTTCAATAATATTGATATAATTGATCGTTCTAATCGTCGATTTGTCACTATTTCTTGAGTTCGTATAACTTTGAAAATCATGAGTGCCAATTAAAACCTCTGAAGCCTTTCTCATTTCGACGAGATTAAGTTTCTCCGCCAAGTGATATGCATATTTTCTGTTAAAAACATCTCTGAATTTATTGGTATTCATTCTGTAGACATAGGTTTTCGATATCACATTATATCGGGCATGGAATCTCTCAGCGACATCTTCAATCGATTTAACCCCTATATCCTCGGGCAAATACTCGTATAAATAATCCAACATCCTGTTAGTACTAAAAGTCGATTTCGTATGGAAATTGGCGATGTAATTTTCAGCATGTACCCCTGAGTCCGTACGTCCACAACCCACTATCTGAATATCTTCGCCTGTCATTTTGGATAATACGGCTTCTATTTTGCCTTGAATTGTTAAATCATTTTCTTTTTGTCTTTGCCATCCTTTATATTTAGAACCGTCAAATGCTATAGTCATTTTTAAATTTCTCATTACGTTCCACCTTATAATTCATTCTTTGCTTAGCATCCATCGAACATTAGCGTACAGCCTTGTAACACTATCGGATTCAAACAAGCATACGTTAGTATACTACATAATTATAAAGAGATGTATCTAAACATTGAAGTAAGACAGTTTTATTGATTGTCTTTTTTAAAGAACTTATAAATTTTCCCCTGATAAAACAGCAGCACTGCAGGAACTAGCAAAAAGAGCAGCCTACCCACAATCGTATTGGCAAAAAGAATCAGCGCTCCCAGCCAGCGGTTTCTCCCACGGTATATGCCGTGTACTTCCGGTCGCGTTACAGTTTTCTTCATAGCTCCGATCTGGGACATGGGGGGATAATTGTCAATATCTACGGTTAATTGGTTTCCGGTCTTGATAACTCGTTCTACATAGAGCACGTTATTCTGTTCAAAAAGTATGATTTGCCCTTTCTCGATCGGATACTGGACATCAACCTTCTGAAAATAGGCCAGATCATTGATCATAATCTCTGGCTCCATAGTACTGGTGCTAAACACGAAAGGGATTACTCCACGTATGGTGACCTCTTGTCCGGGTGTGGACGCATTGATCAAAATAACAAATAGATTGAAAGCCAAAGCGGCACAGATAAAAACAATCAGAAATAGGGTGGTCACAGTATCGACGATTCTGCTGCGCCATCCCTCCTTGATCTTACTGCCGAGCAATTTGTGCTTGCCCGTTTTTGAGTCAATTTCTACAAGTATCATATTGGCCGGCGTGATGGCTGCGTCGGAAGGAAGGTTATAGTACTTGGCGAGATTTTTGCTTTGAACTAAGCATATTAGGCAGCAGACTATCATAATCCCCACCCCAAATAACCAATACAACGAAAGCTTCAGATTAAACAGAGTAAAGAAGTTCTGCATTAACACACGGTTGGAAATAACTGCATACTCTCCCAACGTTATTTTTAGCACGAAAATTAGGACGGCGGAAAAAAAAGTCCAATACCGGCCGTTAATGACAGTTTTGGCGTAGAGAGAAAATGTCATGGAAATAATCGTGATCAGGAGCAGGTCTCCCAGCCCAACAAGGTAGAGAGTTGGCAGATAGGACACAATAAAGGTGTATTTCAGAAAGAAGGTGAGGATTATCGTAACCACGAAACCAACACTATAAATTAGCAACACAGAATACATAAGGGCAAAAAACTTAGAAAAGAACATGATCACCGGTTGATAACCCATTTGAATCAAGAGATACCAAGAGTTTTTTCTGATTTCCGAGAAAAAAAGATAGTCATAATAGACAATGAAATAGATAATGTTAAAAACAACCGCTATGTGAATATACAGGTAAACTGTGGAAAAGTAACTGGCCTGCATAATTTCGGGAACAACATCGGAAAGCACGCTTTTCTGTAGAGTCTGAAACACAAAATAAAGGGCAAACGAAACCAGACCCAGAAAAAGAGCCGAACCTATTTTCCGATTAGTACTGATTTTATTTCCCATATAGGCTTGGCGAAGTTCTTTTTTGAAATAGCTATTTTTATAAATCATCCTGCCGCATAAGCTCCTCATAGGCATTTTGCACTGTTTTAGGATTAATCTCCATCGAATCCGGCGTAAAACCAGACTCTACGATTTTTTTATATATTGCACCATGGTCGCTTGCTTCTGAATCTTTGCTACTAATCAACAGACTTTCGTCTTTGGAGTCTAACTTATAGTCGGGCAGTAGCAGGGCGAGTTTCTCCGTCATGGCGTGAGCGGCCTTATCCTGGATAATCACTTCCACCCTATCAAACTTCAAGCGGAAATTCTCCACAGTACCGCTGTAGATTAATCGCCCATCCTTCATGATTGCCGCATGGGAACAAGCCTTTTCAATTAATAGGCAGTTTTGAGTGGCTAGCATTAGGGTTTTTCCGCGCTCTCTGATAAAGCTGGTAATTTTAGCGATAGCATTAATGAGTACTTCATCCCATACGTATTCAGGAAAATTAAATACAATCATCAGACTGTCTGAGTAGGCGGCTGCAATTAAGGTAATCACAGCTTTTTCTTCTTTGGTCAACATCTGGTTGGGCATTAAGGAAAGGTGGCCTAATCCGATCGATATAATTAATTCAAAGATCTGTTCCTGCAGCACCACTCTATTGATCTTAAACCTGGCAGTAGCAAACATCAGAAATTCCAGGACATTCATATTGTTATAAAGCATATTTGGGCTTCCTATATAAAACACATGCTTAAGGATCACCCGTTTAAGCCTCATCATGCCCCGTTCGATCAAAACACATTTACCTCTGTCATAGGGTCTGATGTTGGCCATGATTTCCAGCAACAGCTTGATTTCAAATAGTGACGTTCCATTGATACCCCAGGCTTCCGCTCTTTTGATCAACAAAGTGATGTCGTCCAGCACTCGCCGAGGTCTCTCTTCGCCGACCAAAAAATGTTCGACTGATGAAAGGCCTTCCATCACTACAACTCGTTCAGGAACATGTTCCATATCTATTTCTCCCATTGAATCCGCTTTAGGTTAACGGTATTTTGGCAAAAAATACGCCAACCACCCTGTTTGGCGTGAGCAGATCCTGATCTGGCGAATTTATCGGGTTGTCCCCTTTTGTACGGTAAGCGCTACTGCCGTTATCATTAAGAACCTCGATAATCCGATGCGTGACAAGAGCATTGGATAAAGTCCTGAACGTAACAATGTCATTTACTTTAAGTTTTTCCGGGTCTTTAGGCTTCCGACTAACAATCACTGCACCGACTTGCAACGTAGGTTCCATACTCCCAGACTCTACGGCAAAAAGCTGAAAACCTAGGACGTTGGGAATTTCTCCCTTGCTCTTTGAAATCTGAATGGAAATAATCGACGACACCAGCAGTAAACATAGAGATGAAAATATTAGCCCACTGACTATTTTCTTAACCTGTCTTCTGAGCGGCAACTGTCCTCTAGATGAGCCTTTTCCTGAGGATATTCCCGCTATTTTTTCTTTTTCCCGCAGGATCTCTTGGCGCATTGCCTCAATTTGTTCCGGTGTCGTATATTTTGTTTGGGTCATGCTTCAACCTTCTTTTTAGGGAATCGGTTATACCACATACGATTGACTTCGTATTATTATGTCCTGTGGATATGTAAAAAATCAGAGTATTACGCATTAACACAATAAACAGGGCGTGAGTCCCTAACGGTACTCGCGCCCTGTTTAAAAACGTTATATATTTCATTTACCTTTATTTCTGAGTACCGGTAACAGACACCTTAACGTCTGTTCCATAATTTGCTCCTGCATAGTTGATATCCGAGTTATCATCACTAGGCCAGTTCACAGATACAGTATAGGTTTTTTCTTGTCCGACCGGGCTCAGCGCAAATTCATCGTTAAATTCTATTTTACCGCTTGAGGTTACTGTACCAACGACGTCGCCAGCGGAATTTTTGACGGTCACTTCCAGCGGCGCAATAACACTTTTGCCGTTCTCTGCTACAACATCAACCGCTAAATTTAAATCCATCGCCGTCTCACTTATGACGTCACCGTCAAAGTTTTTCACGCTGAACTGCCAATCCACATTTTCTGACGGGGCTAATTTTACACCGGTTCTGAAGGTATCTGTGCCGCCTTTTACAAGGGTAAATTCTTTGGCAACAACATTACCTTCAGCAACGTTGTCAATAGTCGTTGTATACATTGCCAAGGTTCCGGCGATCACGGACGTTGAAAAAATTAATACAAGAGCAATAATCGTAAGAACTCTTTTCATCATTTTATTTTTCCTCCAATTTTTAAATAAATTTTTAGTTAAATTCGATATATTGTTTAAGAAATCCGGTTTATCGGTTCTTTAGCTTGTGAACATCAGGGTAAATGCTTGTGCCAAAACTGGTGACACTCGTATAGTTAGAAAGAGTGCCCACGGTTAAAGTAGTAACTAGTACGGCGCTTAAGGCAAGAAGCAAGAGAATCTTTTTCCTCATTTTTCCCCCCTCCTCATCTTATCTAGTTATTATCTATTTAATCCAGCTCAGGACCCTTTTAGTTTAGGGATGCCTTGCCAAATTGACAGCTTAAATCTACGTTGCTGATATCACTGGTATTGCTTCCGCCAACAGTGATTGTTTGAATTGCCTCGGTACCCATACCCAATGCTGGACCACCAAATGATACGCTTTGTCCCGGCAATATATTATCTGTGGCTTGGTTGTTATACGCAGGATTGAGGAATTTGTAATAGCCTGAGGGCGAAGTTGAAACCAGCAGAGCATTACTCCAGACACCAGTCAGCTTGTCTGTGGGCAGGAAGAAGCCAATGTTCCAATTGTTGATAGGTTCTGAGGAATTATTGGTGATGGTGACTCTATAGTTATACTGATAAATACCGCTTTGTCCGTTTTGCCACGGAGTTGTTGTCTCGTAACGAACGCTGAGCTGTTTCCCCTGGGAAGGGTCTTCTGGATTGACAGCAAAAGGCGTCTGGGAAGCAACAGCATCTACATTGATCATTGTTCCGTAATTGCCGCCAGCATACTTAATGTCGGAGGTCCCGTCATCTGGCCAATTTATCTCGACAAAATAATCCTGTTCCTGGCCATTAACTGCCAGAGGAAATGATCCCAATAGATCAAAGGTTCCCACGCCGGTCACACTGTTGAGGGCATTACCGTTTGAGTCCTTGAGCGTGACTTTTAAAGGTTCTATTGCTTGTTTACCTGTCAAAGCTTGGACATGAAAGGTAAGTTTGTAGTACATATCGGTTTCAGACACGATATTGTTTTCATAGTTTTTGACCTTAAACTGCCACTGAGTCGTCTCAGACGGCGCTATTTTTAATCCCTGCTGAAACGTATCCGTGCCTTCTCCAACAAAGATGAACTCTTTAGCTACGACACTGCCTTCAGCCAAGTTGTCAATGGAGACAGTATACATAGCCAATGTTCCTGCCACAATCGAACTCAACATAATTAAAACTAATGCTGAGAGGAAAAGAATTTTTTTCATATTTCACCTCAATAATTTAATAATAATCAAGGCAATTTAAATGTTATTTATAATTTTATCGCTAATTCCTGTTGCTCTGCTATAATAACACGAGAAAAACACTGCAGTCAATTTGTATATTAAACCAATTGTAGCAATCTACATTTAATTATGGTTATTATTCAACGTAACATCATTAGGTAAAACAAGTATTAAATACTTTTAATAACAGGAAACATTATTTTATCTGTTTGACTTCTAAACGAAACAATCTTCTTTCGCTCTTATAGTAAATATTTATATTACTTAAGCTCATCTGTTTAATAGAACATGTTTTTTTGAAGGGTTTTATTAATACACGTTAGATCAATTAGCTATTCGCTAATACAGCGAAAAACACTCTATTTTATGTTTGTCAATAAATTACATTCCATTTCTCTTTCACTTCTATCTTAAAATCATAGATTTGAAGAAATTTATCTTTCGACAAAAAAGAAGCGTTTCCGCTTCTTTACGTATTCCAAGGCTTATCCAGTTAAGTCGAATTAAACACCACTTGTTTTAGACAAGCGCTTGTAACCTACGGTGTTGATGCCAAAAATATACCAATCCAAGAATAGGGATTATAGTTATACCCCAAAATACATAAACGAAACCAAAATAATGAGAGAGACCACCTAAAACAGATCCCGCGGTTACACCTAAATCAAAGGCCGTAGTATAAATTCCTAGAGCCGTACCCCGCTCTTCCTTATCTACACTTAGCACAACAATAGACGTCAAGGTTGGGTAATAAGCTCCATAACCTATCCCATAAACAATTCCGACCAAAGCTAATTGCCACATTTGCGTCACTCCAGCAATAAGCCATATAGAAACAATCATGAGCACTCCGGTCAAAACCGTCAACCTTGGCAATCCCTTTATAGTAATCTTAGCGGTGAACAATCGGGAAATGATCATAAAAGCTGTGTTTATAAAGAAGAACAAGCTAACATTGACAATACCTCGATTTGTGGCAAAGGTGGAAAGCCAATTAGATATGATACCAAATGTGACCATGCCACAAAAGAGAGTAATCATGGGCATTTGAACACGAAAGTCAAATAGCATTTTACTAAAATGAACATTTGGGTTTGAAGACCTAAACCTAGGTCCCTTGACTGGTATTAATAACAATAAGGATAGCAAACCCGCAAACCAAGAAAATAACAAAGCCCCGTGAAAGCCGTACTTGATGAACAGTAAATTACCAATGGCTGGCGCAAAGCCTTTAGCAGCAACAAAGGCTAATGAAAAAATCCCCACATATTGTGTAATTTTTTCGTCAGGAGTTAAATCCGTCGCCATGGTGGTACTAGCTACTGTAAATGCGCCAACGGAAAAGCCATAGAATATTTGGGTAAGACTAGCCAACAATAATGAAGGTGTCAGGATGTAAAAAAGAGGTGTACATAAAAAAACAATAATAGAAGCATATAGTAAAGTTTTTCGTCCCATACGATCCGTGAAACTGCCACTAATGGGGCGTAATATCAGAGAACTAATCGAAAATATTCCCATAACGAAGCCAATTTGCATATAATTACCACCCAGACTCTCTAAGTACAGTGGCAAAACAGGAAGTAAAATGTAATACGTACTGGTAAAAAAGATTGTAGCAACCAGCAAAAGTAAAAAGTTCGAGAAACTCTTTAACTCATGCGAACTCGATATTTCTTGTAACTCATATTGTTTATCAATCAATTCTCATCATCCTTACCATGCTGTACAGTTTGCCACTAACGAAAATATTCCGCAGGAATTATTATAATGTTTACTGTTAGAACTGTCACTTATGAATCTGCACATTCTTCCATAAGCTTCTTGGCCTCGATATATTGAGCAATCCCTTCCGCAACCTTTTTAGCTTCCTTCATAGCCAATACCACTGTGGCTGGTTCATGAACGACATCCCCACCCGCGAATATACCACGACGGGTCGTCATCCCATAAGGTCTTACTTTTGTGATAACGTACCCTTGTTCATTAACCTCGATTCCAGATGTTGTAGAGATTATACGGGCAGCGGGACGCTGGCCAATTGCAATGATCACTTTATTGGCAGGTAATTGTTCTATCTGGCCAGTCCCTCGCACAGAGCCTTCCTGAGTATTTTCCATGTATTCGCATTCCAGCCCCTCTAGTCGACAGGTGCCAATATAGCGTATCGGACTTCTATGCCATTTAAATTGAACCCCTTCTTGCTTTGCCTCCTCAAACTCAGATTTTAAAGCAGTCATGCGCTGTTCCGTTCCTCGATAAACTACCGTGACCTCAGCCGCTCCTACTCTTAGCGCTGTACGAGCTGCATCCATCGCCACATTACCCGCCCCAACAACGATGACCTTATCACCATCATGAATCGGCACTTCCAAGGGGTCTACTTCTCCACTATTGGCAAGCATGGCCATTCTAAGGAAATACATAGCCTGAATGACTCCGGACAAGCCATTTCCAGGAATTTCAAGCCGCTTGGGTAGTGCCGTCCCCGTTCCGATAAATACAGCATCATAACCCTCTTGAAACATCTCATCAACGGTTATATCCAGCCCTACGAGGAGATTAGTACGGAAAACAACACCGAGGCGTTCAATCCTTCGAATTTCGCGCCGCACCACCTCTTTATTCAAGCGAAACTCTGGAATACCATACATCAGAACTCCACCGGGCTCACTTTGGTCGTCAAAAACAGTTACCTCAAAGCTCAGCTTAGCCAGATCACCCGCTACCGTCAAACCTGCTGGCCCAGATCCGATGATTGCTACTCGGCCTTTGGTTCCACTTTCTTTTATCAGAGGGCTTATGTCCATTTCAGCGTCAAAATCGGCAATGAAACGTTCGAGCTTTCCAATCTTAATTCCCTGCCCTTTTTTATTCAATACACACGAAGCTTCACATTGCTTTTCACGAGGGCATACCCGACCGCAAATAGCAGGCAGGTTACTACGTCGGGCAATAACAGAACTTGCTCCACCAAAATTTCCTTTGGCCAGCTCTTGAATGAAGTTGGGTATTTCATTTTCAATGGGACAGCCTGTTCGGCAAAGGGGTTTAGGGCAATTAAGGCAGCGTTTTGCCTCTACAATAGCTTCCTTAATGGAAAATCCTTCATCAATTTCATCAAATGTTAAGACTTTGTCATCATAATTATTTTTCTCGTCAGTCGGCAAAATCCCTCACTCCTATTCCTGGATAAATGATAACTCTAGATTTAATGAATTAAGTCTAATTTCTTCACTCTTTAGTCTTTAGTCTTTCCATCAATTACGCTGATAATGTTTCACTGCTTAAACCAAAACTAACTTCATACTGCCTATTTATGAATGATCTTTTTCAAGAAAATCACCATCAGCCTAAAATCACCCGTATATTGTACAGCACAAATGAGAAAAATACGCTCAGAAATTCTTAATCCTTAAGCTAGGATGTATAGATGCCCTCTAAATACTACCGTTATACAAATTTAAACCGACCGATCGAGCTGGTAACTAAGATTACGGAGAAGGTGACTATAATTAGATGACTAATAATGAGAATGGAGTGCTTAGATTCAAGAACGCCGAAAAAATAGAAGCCTATAAATGTGCAAGATGCGACACTGAAATGTTAGCAAAGCATTCCAATGACTGGCTGGATCCCGATCATCCTGATGGAGAAAAGATTAAGATGTGTAACAGTTGCTATGGTCTAGTAGCTGTAATCGATGAATAGAAAAGATACATCATCCCTAGTGTTCTTGGAAAACCTCATTAAGTGCTGTTTTGGCCTTCTAGAGATATTGTTCTAATTTATGATCTGGTTATAAAGATAAAACAGCTAAGCCGTTTTTAATTCAACGGCTTAGCTGTTTTATGAGAGAGAATAAGCATAAGTAATCTTAGAATATAAGATGTTTACTGTATAGGATAAGCACCTCTACTATTAAGATAATTAAAAAGGTCCTCACCGTGCTGCTGTTCTTCTTTTTGAATATGGTTGAGAGCTTGCCGAATATTGTGGTCCTGACATTCAAAGATGACCGTATCATACGTACCGGAAATGTACTTTTCAGTCACAAGCATATCTTTTGCCAAAGCAACATCGTTCGGGTTTACGGTCAGTCCCGTTGTATTGGGTTGGTTTTGGGGTGTTTGATTCTGGGCCGTCGTTGCCTGTTGACCTTGTCCGCTCATGACCGGCGTTTGCCCATTCAAAATTTCGTTTAATGTATTGAAATGCTGTTTTTCATGAGCAGCGTGCGTGGTGAACAATTGTTTAAGCTCTGCATCCTGAGCTTCATTGGCATATTTTGTGTATTTCTGAACACACATGTCTTCATGTTCTTTCTGATCTTGAAATAACAAACGTTCTTTTTGACTGATCATGGAGAACCACCTTTCTCGATATAGTAGTAGGCTCATTTCATGATCGTATCATTCCCCATCCTAATTAAAGCTATGCATGATCTACATTAACTCGCCGCTACCACTGCTAATCTAAACGTAAAATATCCATAAATTATCATAATGTAACATATCATTCCGAAAGAACAAATCGCTATGCTATGGTGGTTGAAGCTTCCTGGATGCTTTGGCTGGTTCAGCGCTCGCTGGGGTTAAACCGCCCAGATCAGGTTTTGTTTTTCACAGATATCTTTTAGGAAGGTACGCTGAGACCCATCCTTAAAACGAACCATAATTACATTCCCATCCTCTTTAGCAATTACTCCCTCTCCAAAGGCTTTGTGTTGGATCACTAAACCTGCTACTAAATCGCTCTGCGGGGTCGATGCTTCTTTTCTGATAACCTCTCCCGGCTTTTTCCCTTCCATAACCAGGGTTACTTCGCGAACAAAACGGGAAGCTTTGACGCGTTTATTATGATAATAATCCACTGAACATAAGGTTAAACGCCGTTTGGCCCTCGTCATCCCTACATAGAAAAGGCGCCTTTCCTCTTCTAATGCTTCTTTCTGCCCGCTTTGGTCGGTCTTAATAGCCTCCCTCTCAGGAATAACCCCTTCGACCAGGTCAACTAAATAGACCTGGTCCCATTCTAAACCCTTAGCCGAATGGATCGTTGAAAGGGTCACTGCATTACTGTGCTTATTTTTATAAGAAGACATCATCTGTTCTTCAAGGTAAGTTAAACGATTAGCAAAGTCCACTATTGTCGATTCATTTTGAGCAATTGAAATTAGAAGGTCCAATAAACTTCCGATGTACTCTTCAGAAAAACCTAACGAGTCACAAATTTGCTCAACCGCTTTATCATACGCCAACTGGTTGCGAATAAAACCGATTGCCTTTGCGGGAGGCAGAGTATTGAGTTCCTTAAATTGTTTCTTAAGTTCCAAATACTCATTTTTGCGCTTTGAGGTAACCTCCGGTTGTTCAGCTAAGATTTCAAAGATTGAACAATCAATGGTTCTTTGCTTAAGATATTCAAGTTGTTGCTTTCGAATATGACAACTAAGCTTAGACCAAATTTTCTCCAAGGTAGGCAAGCTTTTATCGCTAAACGAAAAGCGCAGGAAGTTTAGAACATCATGAATGACCCAATGCGAAAAAAATCTCTGTTTACCAGCTTCTCTCATATAAAAAGGAATATTAGCCCTACTTAACTCTTCTGCCAAATAGATCGCCGATAGATTATTGCGGTAAAGCACTCCTACTCCAGATAAATCTTTTTCGCACCTCAGTTTCTGAATCAAAAATTGCTGTTGTTCTCTTAGTCCTTTAAAATGCCCTATTTGCAAGCTGTCTCCCTTGGCGTTCCTTGTGAACATTTCTTTATCAAAACGCAGCTTATTGGAACGGATAAACCGACAGGACACATCCACAATTTGCGGAGTAGACCGGAAGTTTTGTTCCATACGCAGAATCTGCGCTTTAGGGTAGGTTTGTTCGAACTTTAATAAATAGTCTGGCTCGGCCGCTCGAAACCCAAAGATACTCTGGTCATCATCTCCAACTACAAAAAGATTCCCTTTGGGTTGAACGATGAGTTCGATGATTTTGTGCTGGAGAAGAGAGGTGTCTTGACTCTCATCTGTTAGAATATAGTCAAAGCGCTGGCGATAACCCTCAAGGAGTTTAGGGTTTTCTTTTAACTCTTGAAACGCGATGGAAAGCATATCATCATAATCGATCAGCCTGGGCTGGTTATTTTTCTTATACGCTTCATAGTCGTTATAAATTAATGAGAAGTTTTTAATGTCCTGTTCATTAAACTCTTCGGGCTGTCTTAAAGTATTTTTTACATAACAAATGGTGTTCTGCAAGCCCTCTAGTTGTTCGTCCGTGATGATTGAAGCATTATGCTTATCATAGATTCGACGTAGAACTCCGTTCTTACTGTCAGGGCCTGTTTGTTCCTCCATAATCTCAAACCGAGTACCTTTTTGACGAAAGGCTGACCGAACTACTTCATAGGCAAAACTGTGAATCGTTGAAAATCGGATTTCTCCTCGGCCTTCGGTTTGACCGCCTACCATTGCCCCAAAGTTGTTAACAAACCGTTCGTTCATTTCCTTGGCAGCTGCCCGCCCGAAAGTGAGACAAAGAATCGTTCGAGGATCTACGTTTTCCACAAGAATCAAGTAGGCTAAGCGAACGGTCAGGACAGTCGTCTTCCCTGCACCAGGAACAGCTAATAGCAAAAGAGGGCCTCGGTTATGAATCACGGCCCGTTTTTGCTGTTCCGTTAAATTAATGCCTCTGGCTTTGATCTTTTCAAAGAAACCCTGCTCGTGAATCAACTTAAGTCCCCCACTATGTTTGTCCTTATACATTATAACAGGAACTCTGTTCATGGTCACCTGAACAAAATGATTGATCCCCTTCAACTTTTGACCTCTAACGCAGCAAGTCCAGCAAGCGCTTTTTTACCACAAGTACCTCGCTGGAAAACAGGATATCTGGCTTACGAGGCCTGGAGAAAGGAATCGTGATCCTCTCCAGAATGTGAGCGGGTCGCCGGCTTAAGACAACAATTTCGTCTGACAACAGGATAGCTTCTTCAATATCATGGGTAATGAAGACAACCGTTGGGCTGCTTTGGCTCCACACATTAAGAAGCCATTCCTGCATTTCTCGTCGAGTCAAAGCATCCAGTGCTCCAAACGGTTCATCTAGAATCAATGTGTTCTGTCCAAAGAGGAACGTGCGCAGAAGTGCTCCTCGTTGCCGCATACCACCAGAAAGCTGGTGGGGGTAATGCTCCGTAAACTTGCCCAAACCAAAACGATTGAGCCAGCGTCGTGCATTTTCCCTAGACTCGCGTTTGTCTTCTCGGCGGATATCGTTACCCAAAGCTACATTGTCCAGCAACGTGCGCCAAGGTAAAAGCAAATCCTTTTGCGGCATATAGCCCACTTGACCTGGCAGACCGAGAATTGATCGACCATCGAGCAAGATCTGCCCCTGAGCTGATTTTTCCACGCCTGCAATCAAGTTGCAGATTGAACTTTTGCCACACCCGGAAGGACCGATTAGGGAAACAAACGTTCCAGTTCCGATCTTTAAATTAATATCCACCAATACGTCCAGTGCAGAGTCCCCAGCCCCTGGATACGACAACGATAATTTTCTTAGTTCTAAGGCCATCGTCTAAGCCTTGGGCAAGAAGTCGTTAGTGAACGCCTTGTCGGTGTCGATCATTTTGTCTATCAACTTTTGGTCGAACATCCATTGGGTATAATCATGCCACACTGAGGCTTTCTGTACTCCCCATTGCAAGGCGTCCGCCTGATATTGAGGGCTAAGCCACGCCTGGCTTTTCTTAATCAATTGCGGGTCCGCTTCCGGAGCATTCTTGATCAGAATGTTGGCTGCATCATCCGGGTTGTTAATCGCATATTGGTATCCTTCACTGACTGCTTTCGTGAAGCGTCGGATTACATCTGGTTTTTCTTGAATCATTTTTTCGTTCGTGACGAAGACAGGGGTATAATCATCTAAAGCAGAGTTAATATCCTTAAGCCAGATCATATTGAGTGGTGTTCCGGACAGCTCAGCTTGAATCCCTTCCCAGCCGTAAAAAATCCAGGTCAAATCTATATCTCCCTTAGCCATACTTACGACCGGATCAGCGTCCCCAATATTTATCATTTTGACTTTACTGAAATCCGCCTTTTCCTTGTCCATTAAAGCTTTGATTGTCGCAGTCTCTGATGGGAGCCCCCACCCACCATACGTCTTGCCTGCAAAGTCCTTGGCCGTGTGAATACTCTTATCTGCCAACGAAGCGAATCCAGAGGTGTTATGTTGCAAAATCGTCGCAATAGAGACTAAAGGCAAACCTTGTCCACGGGCATCCGTGACCTGTTCTTGGGCGCTAATTCCAAAATCCGCTTTACCTGTAGCTACAAGTTGCTCCACTGTACCTTGGCTTGACGGCGGAACAATTTGAACATCCAAGCCGTTCTTGCTAAAGTATCCTTTATCTTTGGCCACATAAAGACCGGTATGATTTGTGTTAGGGGTCCAGTCCAACATGATCGTCACTTTATCTGGGGACGGAGTTGGTGTTTGGGATGATTCTGCCGACTCCTGAGAGTTTGTACCACAGCCGGTAACCAAGAGAAGAGCACACAGGCTGATCATTAACGTTAAGCTCAATATTTTTTTAGCTCTCATTATCTGCATAAATCAAACTTCCTTTCAATAATCCAATCTTTAATATTTTCTAAAATCATCTACTATAATTGGCAACTCACTCTTGCTTAGTATTTAACCAAGGCAACGCCAGACGCCTAATTCCCGTAATTAGTACAAAGTAAAAAAGGCTGAGCAAGGTGATTGCCACAATAGCAGCAAATACCTGATCGGTCCTAAATGAGTGGGACGATCGTGTTAAGTAAACCCCTAAACCTGAACTAGCGCCAAGCCACTCTCCAATCACAGCTCCCATGACACTGTAAGTCGCGGCTATCTTTAGTCCGGCAAAGAAGGATGGCAATGCGTTGGGCCAACGAATCATATATAGCATTTGCCAGCGCGATGCCCCCATACTCTTGAGGAGATTGAGCAAGTCATTATCGCTCACCTCCAAACCTTCAATCAGGCTAACCGTTATTGGGAAAAAGCACACTATGACAACCGTAAGAATCTTCGGCAGCAAGCCGTATCCCAGCCATAGGATCAGAAGAGGGGCCACAGCAATCAAGGGTACCGTCTGAGATACGATAAGCATCGGGTAAAATAAGCGCTTCGCCATGGGTGAAAGCACCATAGCCAACCCCGCCACTAAGCTTAGAGCTATCGAAAGAACAAACCCGGTGGTTGTTTCCCAAATGGTTGTCAAGGTATGCGACCAGAGTAGTTCTCGGGTGCGCCAAAAGGCCTTTATAACGGCTGCTGGCGATGGCATGAGCCAGAGAGGCAACTTAAAAAAGTCCACACTGATCTGCCAAACGGCAAGACATAGAAATAGAAATATGAGAGTTGGAATACCATCCCGCCATTTTTTCTGAAGCCGCCTCGATCGTACTGACATGCCCTTACTTCTCCCGGTATTTTTGGATCTTTTCATCTATTGTTGTTCGACCAGGGTTATAATCCATTTTGATATAAGTCATAACACGAGAAGCCCCAGCTTTAACACATGCCTCCTGTGCTTCACGGATGATGGCCCATAATTGATCGGGTTCACCTTCCATCGTTGTTTCCATCGGCCCTACTTCATACTTTACACCGCTGGCTGCTACGACAGCAATTGCTTCGTCCACCACTTCGAACAACCGAGCATCTTCAACTTTGGGCAGCACCTGAAAAGCCATGATAATTTTGGCCATTGTATTAACCACTCCTTCTAATTACTTATGTAGTCCTTCCAGCACTCTAACTGAATTAGCTTGATATCTACTGCACTAACGTCTGGTCAATTCAGACGAAGAAATATAAAAACCGCACATGGTATGCGCGGTTTTCCTTAATGTCTACACTTGCATCCCTCCGCTGGCATTATCCAGATCAGGTTCGGTCGGTGGTAACTCAACCACCCTCTCAGCCTATTTTATAAGCTCCCGTCATATTCAGTTTGTGCTGCTCTTAAACATAGCATATGAGAGTAAATTGTGCAAGCTCCCACTTCTCCCTCATTCTTAGCAGGAAATTGAAAAACCATGTGGAAGACTACCCTTGTCGTAATAATGAAATTACTTATTCAGGTATACCCAAATAAGGAGCTGAAGCTTGATGTTAAACATTTTCGATAAAATTGTTGAAGATAGAATTCAAGAAGCTATGAGAAACGGCGAGTTTGATAACCTTCCATCACAAGGCAAACCAATCAATCTTGATTACTGGGCAAGCCTTCCAGAAGGAATTCGAGCAGGATATATGTTGTTAAAGAATAATGGGTTCTTACCTAATGAGGTGCAACTGTTAAAGGACATCGAGAATCTACGTGAGCGATTAGCCGTTTGCACTAGTCAAGATGAGAAAGCAACTCTTCGTAAAGAGCTTGATGAGGCCAAAATTAATTACAACTTAATAATGGAACAACGGAAACTTAAAAAATAGCTGCCTTTTCGTCATTTCAATTAATTCTTACTGGGATAGACATGTTTCTAATTTTCAAATATCTGATCAATGAGTGAGTCGACTTCCATCTATAAGAAATTCTCAAGATAAACAAGCACTGGGTGTCCACAATCTTGAAACAAGCATATCCTATATAGTACGAAAGTTTGTTTAGGAGATGGTAAAGTGGTAGTTCAAGACGACCGATTAACTACCTTAAACTTATTAAATCTTGAGATTTTTGGGTCTTTCATTGGAGTTATCAGTTTATCGCTCTTCATCTTTATCTCGTATACTTCTAAGAATATCATATTGACTTCATATTTAAGTGGTAGAAATTTACGTCCAACTTTTTCTCTCGACGATGCCGCTTTAGTTGGACGCATTCTCTTAGTCTTGGCAGGTTTTATTGCTGCTAACACGACAACGATGCGTCTTATGCTACTAATACAAAAGGTCCTACGAAACGAACCTCTGGAGGGACCACTAATTCCGAATATTTGGCTTACAATTGGCATTTGGACCTCCTTTGTTGGCGGATTAATTGCATTAGTAGGCGACTATGAAAGAGCACAACTGGCATCACCTAGGTTGCCTGTCGAGTAAAGACGAACCCTCTAACTAAAGGAACAAATGTGAAAAACCGCACCCGAAAGTGCGGTTTGTAAACATAATGGAGCGGGTGATGAGAATCGAACTCACGTAGCTAGCTTGGAAGGCTAGTGCTCTACCATTGAGCTACACCCGCATGTTGTAAGTCGACAGCTGTTCTAACGTTTTGTGTTTTTTAACGCTTTGATAGTTTACCACTCTTCGGCTTGTACTGTCAAGAATTATTTTTACCAAGTCTAGCCTCATTTCCCAAAATCCCAACACAATACTCTTCCATCCGACTATCAAATACAATGCTTAATCAACTTGAGTATTTACCCATTTGGTATAATATGGTAAAATAAACCAATACATATTTAAGAAGGGGTTGTTGTCGTATGGCTAGACATTCTAAAACTACTAATAATGCTAATGATGCTAATAATTCCAAAACTGCACGAATTATTTCTGTTGCCTCGCAGAAGGGCGGGGTTGGCAAGACGGCAACTGTCACAAACATGGCAGTAGGGTTAGTTAGTCTCGGATACAAGACCGCTGTCATTGACATGGATGCTCAAGGCCACATTGCATTTTCGTTCGGAATCAAGAAGGCTGACTTAAGGAAAACAATTTATGATGTATTGATTGGCGAAGCAAAAATGAGAGATATCAAGCAGACTGCATTTGGAGTGGATCTGTACTTATCAAACAATTCTCTTTCTAATCTTAGCCCAAAAGTAATGACCAATCTTAATTCTAAGCTATTCCCCGCCCCTAAATACCTTTTGAAAAACGCATTAGGGCAAATAAAAACTCAGTACGATTACATTCTAATTGATACATCTCCGAGCAATGACATACCAACGATGAATTCCCTGTTAGCCTCTACAGATATCATCATCCCTGCCCTTCCTGAGGGACTATCCGTTGATGGCATCTTCGATACAATTTATCTGATTAAAAGTATTCAAGAACAAGGTGCTAAAATAAATATTTTAGGCATATTGCCTACAATGGTCCAAGATCATACTAACCTTCACAATGTGATGCTCCAAGATCTACGGAGACGTTTTGCTGAGACCCCAGACATAAAGGTATTTGACACGGTCATCAAACGGGCCATACGGCATGGATTAGCACAGACTCACGGTGAACCTGACATAAACAAAGCACCAGAGTATCTTTCTTTTGTTAAGGAGGTATTTGCCATAGCTTGAGTGAAGTTATGGTTTACTAAGGTTAAACAGAGGAAGAAGCTAACTTGACTAGCTTCTTCCTCATCATTTTCAGATGTGATTTAACTCATTTCTCATATTATCAATTCACTAAGTTTCTAATAGACCGAACGACAATGAATGGCTGCTTAAAATCTTATTCTACCAAGTATTATTCTAAAGCCTTTTCAAGCATTGCGATATGTTTAGCCTTATTATCAATAATATCCGATAAAATTCTATAGGTTTTAGTATAAATGTCGTTTGTATTCTTTACAAATCTACCTTGTATATCCATTAATAAGGAATAAACTGATTGCTCCAGACCTAGTGAAAAGTTGAGATACTCTCTGACATTAGTTATTTCTACCACAGCTATTCTCTTATTGAAATTATTAATTAGAAATGACATCTTATCATATATTGAGAAATCAATCTCTTCAAATTCTTTCTCATTGATCTCTTTTAACAGTGCCTCATAATATTCAATAGTTCTATCCATTTCTTTTATTAAAACATTGGACATTATTTTAATAGATAGGATATCACACTTTTCCTGCCCAATATTCTCATGTATTTTTCTTCTTCGAATCGAAATATCAATGGCTTTATCAATGATATCTGCAACATTGTATCCCATAACTCAACCCCTTAATTAATTGCTGCGCATTATTCCCTTAACTCTTCAAAACAGCCCCAGTGTTTTCTCTCATTTATTCACATCATATACTAGAACTACTAAAAAGATACCTCGCTTGATTTTATCATATCCTACCTTCGACGATCGAAGCTGACCACATTGAACTTAGCAATACCAACGCAAAATTGTCCGAAGCAACAATTGTATGAGTGTATATGCACATATTTTTTATGAAAATATTCTATTATCTTTTATGTGAATGGCAAGCACAACAATGAATCTATCTTTGATCCCTATTTGTTTGATTCTCTAGCCTGGATTCGATTGATTCAAGGAGTCGTGCAATCTGTAAAAACTCAGATTTAATTTGCTGTAAGTTTTTCTTTCCATTCTCTTCAATACGATGCAAGTGACTTTGAATATCATCGATTTCTAGTTCTGCTTTGTAATTAATGGCAAAATCGATAACGGACTCGTGTTTATCACGCACTGTTTGCCGGTTTTGGCTCATCATTATGACTGGCGCTTGGAAGGCAGCAAGAAATGACAAACATAAGTTCAAAAGAATAAACGGTGGCTCATCAAAGTGAAGAGACTTGGTCAATACCAGGACATTCCACACTATCCAAATAACTAAAAAACCGCTAAAACAAAGAATGAATTTCCAGCTGCCACCGAATTGCGCAATACGATCCGCCAGACGATCAGGAAATGTTGTTTTACTAGTATATTCCTCCTCTAAACGGTTTAAAATACTCTTCTCGTAATCATCAACTAAGCGATCAATTCGTTGAACATCTTTTTTATGGATTTGAATATCAAAGCCTTCAAATATCGAAATATCGTCATATTCACTTTGAGAGGTTACTGTTTCATTTTCGTTCACTTTCTTACTCCTAAAATATAATCCCGTATAATTATATCCTTTTGAGTTATATTAAATTCCGCTTTAGACCTTCCTCGCAGCCACCTCTCAGTAATACTATTTCTTCGGCATCGCCTAAAATGTTATAAGTATTAATTTTAAACCTACCGAACTTTATTTTGATGCCTTGCTTACAAAACCTCTCTTCGTATTCCGTCACAATATTCCCGTGAAAATCGCTTTGATATAAGTCATACGTCCTATATAGTTCATTAAAACCTGCACCTTCGAAATACCCCAGACTATCTGTAAAAAGTAGTTGATCGTCAGTCTTGAACCAGATTTCTGATCCTTGCTTTGCAAAAGTTTGATATAGTCTAAGGAAATTTGGATGAGTTAACCTTCTTTTATGATGTCTTTTGTTGGGCCATGGATTGCAAAAGTTAATATATATCTTCTCTATTTCATCTTGAGCAAAGATTCCTCCAATGTTCTCAATATTAATTGGAATAATTTTTATATTTGTCAAGTGGGCTTCGTTAGCTTTTCTTAAGACATGAACCAAAAGTTCATTGTGGGCATCAAGCGCAATGTAGTTGATATTTGTATTCATGGTCGCTAGTTGGTTGATAAAACGACCTCGACCACATCCCAATTCCAGATGGATTGGGTGATCATTGCCAAAGAATTCCTTCCATTTCCCTTTGTACTCTGTAGGAGTAAAAAGGACCTTGTGATCTTTTTCCAATTCAGGCTTAGCCCACCACTTTTTCCTGAGTCGCATTTGAACTTTCTCCTCTTCTAACCGTAGATGTCAACGATGCCATTCATCTCTGATTGACGCTAATCAAGTTGCTATTTTTCGATTATACCACTAAACATCCTAGACTCCATTATTTACGTAGCCTGTTTCTTCAATGAGACTCTGGCCTTCCTCAGATAAGACCCATTTAAGGAGGCGGCTGACATTATCCTTCTTATTCGATTTTAACGTAACAGCATAAACAGGAACTGTAAAGGGATAAGTTTTATTGCGCACGGTTTCAGGGGTTGGTTTAATACCATCAATCGCCAGATACTTAATCTGATTGTTTCGAATCATCTCGGTTGAGTAATACATAAAAGTATATCCCAGCGCGTTCTTAGCATTTTTATAACTTGCGACCTCACTAATGATCTCACCCATACCTCCTGCATACGTTTCTTCTGTTTGTTCTATCATCGAGATACCTTTCATCACTTTATTTTGCATTACCGTTTGACTCCCTGAGTTTTCAGGGCGTTGATAAGGCCGAATCTTATTCCATTGCCCACCAACTTCGTTCCAACGGGTGATTTTTCCGGAGTAGATAGCTTGGATCTGTTTTATGGTTAGATTCTCCACTGGATTTTTAGAGTTTGTAAAAAAGACAAAGGCTTCACTCCCGATTGGAGTTAAGACGAACTCATCCCCCCGGGCTTTAATCGCCTCAACTTGAGCTTTTGAAGGCTCAGCAACAAAAATAAGATCAGTCTCCCCCGCTATTAACCGCTCGTAGGCCACGTTGGTTCTAGAACACTTCACTAAATCGAGCGGGAAATGCTCACTTGCTACAAAAGCAGTCGATACATCTTTCACATTGTTCTTTTTGTTGGCTAGATAGTATTCGCCCAATCCCTTATAGACAGCTTCAACAAACGACGCATAAACCGGATAGGCAGCTGTCGCACCGTCAAGACGTGGCATAGAATCGAGCTCTGTAAATTGTAAACTAGCAGGTTTCCCCAGCTTAGCGAGGCCGTTGTTATCCTTAAACGGAGCTTTATCCATCAGATCAAATTCCGTTAACTCACTCCCGACCGTCGACTTTCCATAAAGTAGTTCCGTCATACCATTGTCAATCACAGTTCTCGTCGCTATACCAGAAAAGGTAATGACTGAAATACATAGTAGGACCAAGGCCGCTTTGAAGTTTCTCGCTAGAGAACTACCTGATGCTAGCTTTGTGCTCCCATCATATAAAATAATCCCCCCCAGAAACCCCAAATACCCCATGAGCTCAGCCACGGGGATGATGAAATGTAGTCCTGAAAAAGAAAGGCCTATGTCAAAAATAAAAAACATTGGGTTCTTAAATAGATACACTCCCCACCACCCGGAATTAAAATTTCCATCGGAGAGCACTAAAGCAAGAATTGCAAAGAACAGCGCATAAAGAATAGGTACCAAGGCCGGAAGATACCTATCCTTTGCCAAATCAGGCTTATTCTTAGATAGTCTCGCAAAACTATATCCGACTATACCACCCACAGTAAGTGAACCTAATAGGGCGATTAATAAAAGAATCAAATTTTCGGCATCCCTGCCGTGCTCATATAACCTTAGCCCATCAGTGATCGACGAAACAACGAAAAGCCCTATGGTCAGCAAGAAAGGAATCAGAATCATCTGGGCTGCTAGAGAGTTTCCCAGATACTTTTTATGTAGTAACATCTCTCAACCTCCTACTTTCTATCACCTATAGAATTCACACAATGCTCGATTTGTGTGGAGAATGCATGTCTCCTCGACTACTCAGCTTGTGAAAATTTCAATATATTCCTTGTGCCCTTAATCGTCTAAGTATGAATTAATCACTTTCCATGAGATACTTCCGTTATTTATATCGTACCTTAATAGCATGCATCCTGAAATATGTCCATCTTCAAAACATGCGAATACCCACCTATTCGTTAGAACATATATGTTGTTGTCATCATAAAACCCCATTGCACCACCCAAAATGCCCTTATAGGGGATCAACTCGCTATGCATCTTGAGGTCTGCAACGATGTCTTTTAGCTGACCAGTGAATCCTTTACGCTGCAATTCCAGCATTGTTACTTGGTCATTATTGGCTAGTTTTAATTTCTCAATCTCGCTCTTCAATTCCGCTGCCTGAATAGCATCATCTCTATGTTGTTGCAGTAGTTGAGTATTGTCGTTACATAAACTAGTTATCTTTTGCTCAGTGTTGCTTAACTTAGTTTGATATTGAAGAACAGTGAATAAGAAGAAGGATAAAATTATCACTAATGACCCGATCCATATGACTCGGTCTTTATTCTTCACAACGTCATCCCTTCCTGGTGTACGATGAAGCAGATTATGACGAAATCCTCCTGTACCATCGTATCGCAACACTAACCTGTATCAATTGAAATGGCACATATTCTTTTCTATATTCATGAATTCTGCATATTTTTGTTAAGTCCTTCCCATATCCCGCCAATAATTGTTCTATCTGCAATATTTATAATCGTTCTGTCATTTGACCCTTCGGAGCTCTAATCGATAAATAGATTAGAAAACAGCTCGTTATTTCATCATCCGCTCCCCTGCTCAAGGCAACTGAAAATTGGCTATAGCACAGCACAAAAGCAGCTAACTCGAAATGAGATAGCTACTTTTCTCGATGTTAATTATTCTTTTTCATCTTTTTTCTTAGAAGATAAACCAATTTTATCTATTGGCATTTTCAAAATGCTCCAACACAAATTCCTTAAAATGTTTCGCTGCTGGGGATACATAGCGCCCCTCCACCCAAGCCATTCCAATAATCCGTTGACATTGAGGTTCTGAAACATGGACTTGAGATATTCCCATCATCTCAAAGGTTCTGATTTTCGGAATGAGGGCTATTCCGAGCTTGGCAGCAACCAGTCCCGCCACGGTTCCGACCTCTTCTCCCTCAAAGGTTACTTTTGGCGAAAACCCTGCCTCCTTAAAAATTCGATAAATAGTCTCTCCTAGAGACAGTTCAGTTTTAAAAGTTATAAACGGTTCTTCCGACAGTTCTTGGAGATTAACAGTGCTTCGTTTGGCGTGTGGATGTTCCTTAGGTACAATAAGTATAATTTCTTCGGTCAACAATTGGATCCAATGGATATTTTCCCGAGAAAAAGGTTGAGAGCAAAAACAAAAATCGATTTCTCCTGCCTCAAGTTGATCCAAGATCTGATTCGTCACGTTTTGAGAGAGCATAAATCGTATGTCCGGGAAGTTTTTACGAAATAAACCAAGTAAATCCGGCACAAGATTAGAGCCTTGGGAATGGATAAACCCCAAAGAAACACTTCCCTTTAGAGGATCTACTAAATCTTGAATTTCTTGTTGCCCGATCGTAATTTCCTGTATTGCGCGATTGACACGATTGAGAAAAATTTGGCCGTAAGTGTTGAGTGAAACTGTGCGTCCTTGCCTTTCAAATAGAGGAACCCCTAATTCCTCTTCTAGCCTGGCAACCGAGCGACTAAGAGCCGGTTGGGAAATTGAAAGTGCTTCTGCCGCATTCGTAAAGTGCTGCATCTGGGCTACTGTCTGGAAATATTGAAGCTGAGTCCATTCCATGAAAAATAACCTCTCCAGTTTCAGATTAAATTTTATATCCGTCATTCATATTACCTACATGCATTAGATTGATGCAAATTATAAATTAGACGTTATAAGCTGTCAAGGTGTACGATATAAGAAAATCTAGTTTGGATGTGAAAGAGAATGGCCTATATCAAGAAAGGCACTAAAGCTTTTCGTAAAACGACCTTAGCTATGTTTTTTGGTGGCTTCAACACGTTTGCTATTATGTACAGTACACAACCTCTGTTGCCAGAGTTTTCGCGCGAGTTTCACATCTCCCCGGCTGTTGCGAGCTTATCCCTTTCCCTAACGACGATAGCACTTGCGATCAGTATGCTTTTCGTAGGTTCCTTGTCAGAAGTAAAGGGACGTAAGCCTCTGATGAACTTTTCTCTAATCTCAGCCTCTATACTAGCCATTCTCACCTCCTCTGTCCCTAATTATCATGTTCTTCTCCTATTCCGCATCCTTCAGGGAATCGTTTTAGCGGGTTTACCTGCAGTGGCCATGGCTTATCTCAGTGAAGAAATTGAACCAGCAGACTTAGGAGTCGCGATGGGTCTCTACGTCAGTGGGATCTCAGTTGGGGGTATGAGTGGTCGTATTATTATTGGGATGCTTACTGATTTCTTTAATTGGCGAGTAGCGCTCGGCACAGTTGGGGTTTTGAGTGTTTTGGCGAGCTTGCTCTTTTGGTACCTATTACCTCCATCAGAACATTTTCAACCCCGTCCGTTTGATATTGGAAAATTAACGAAATCAATGGTTAACCAACTGAAAGACCCTAGCTTGCTTTGCTTATATGGTATTGCTTTCTTTGTTTTGGGAAGTTTTGTTACCCTTTATAACTATATCGGCTATCAATTAATAGCTCCTCCTTATTCGCTTAGTCAAACGTTAGTTGGTTTTATTTTCGTAATATATATTGTAGGCACGTTTAGTTCCACTTGGATGGGCCGCAGAGCTGATATGCACGGTCGAAACAAAATGCTCAAAATTGGCTTACTAATTATGGCCTTTGGTGCCTGTCTTACTTTAACCACTCTTATAGTAATTAAAATCCTTGGTATTGCCCTTTTTACCTTTGGCTTTTTTGGCAGTCATTCCATAGCGAGCAGTTGGGTTGGACGCCAGGCTATTCGCGATAAGGCGCAGGCGTCATCTCTTTATCTTTTTTTCTACTATGCAGGTTCGAGCTCGGGAGGAACAATTGGCGGAACCTTCTGGGAAACCCTTGGTTGGGGTGGCGTCATCAGCATGATCTTAAGCTTCCTGCTCTGCGCTCTACTCTTATCCATCCGTCTGAACTTCATATCTCCCTTTAACCAGCATACTAAGACGACCCTCACCCTGCAGAAAGCAAACTGTTAAGGTCTGATTGCTATAAGGTCATAGGCAAAACTTGCCAATGACCTTATAGATAGGTCTCCTATTGTAAAGTTCTTTAATAAAGAAATCCCCACCTAGTCAAACAGGTGGGGATTTTGGGTTACATATTTCGTGGATTAACAACTCAAGGGGCTTTTCACGTTACTGAAGTTATCGAAGTTACTGAAGCAAAGATCTTAATACTTGATGAATTTCGTTCCCGAGGTACCGCAAATAAAACATTTTTCGGGTACTACTTTCTCAATGTTTCCACAAACAGGACAAAGATAGTAGAATACTTCTTCCTCTTGTTCTAGATTTTCTAGTGCTTCTTTGTAAAGTCTAGCATGCACCTCTTCAGCCTTTAAGGCATATGTAAAGGTTCTTATGGCAGCTTTATTTCCCGCTTCTTCAGCTACTTTCAAAAATTCCGGATACATACTTTGATATTCATGGTTTTCTCCATTGACTGCATCGTTTAAGTTTTCAACTGTTGACATAATCTTACCTGCAACCTCGAAATGCTTAAGGGCATGAATAGTTTCAGCATCTGAAGCCGCTTTGAAAAGCTTCGCAGCATTCTTTTTACCATCTGCCTCCGCTTTTTTTGAGTAAGCAATATATTTTCGATTAGCCTGTGATTCTCCAGCAAAAGCTTCCATTAGATTCTCTAATGTTTTTTGGTTTTCCATACAGTTCCCTCCCATAATAATTTCTTGATCTAATCATTGTGCGACTCTAGTCCTCATCTGGTCGCAATTAGACTAGTTTTTCATTACGCATAATGATTAATTGGCGTTGACAAATATAATATACCATAAAGAAACGTGATAGACTAATTAGTATTTAACTGTTGGTTGAATATACGATCAATATCGTCACTTCCTGTCAGAAACCGTTTTATACGGCCAGCGCATTATGCCAACAAGTGTTTTCAATAGAGAGTTCGAAGTTCATAGCACATTACACGTAAGATGACGGATTAATTCCGTCTCTTATTTTTGCCGGGACACTGGTTGCAACAATAACTATCGGTTCGAGAAGTATTTTAAAAAATGATTGCAGGATTTACCTAAATTGCAAAGAATAATAATGAAAAGAATGGTTCACGTCGTTTTTTGGAGTTTAGGCATAATAATTGGACTCAAGAGTCCAAGCAGAGCAACCGACCGACGGAGTCTTTTCAGCGATCAATATTTCGTTTGAATCGGCTCAAGCTGACGAAATGAAGTGGAGTTGCTGTGGTAGCTAGGGAGGCTATGTTCATGAAAAATGCAAGTTGGAAATATTTATTGTTCTGCATTCTAGGTTTGGCATTCTTGCTATCTACAACCCGAGTCTATGCAGCCCCTCCTGAAATAAAAACGATCAGCGTAGTTATGGATGACAACTATCCTCCTTACTCTTTTCGCGATAGTCAGGGCAATTTACAAGGAATCACGATTGATCAATGGAAACTTTTTGAGCAAAAGACTGGGATAATAGTGAATATCACCGGGATGACTTGGAATAAAGCCTATGAGAGTATGTTACATGGCGAGTTTGATGTCATTGATACGATCTCCTATAATTCAAACAGAGCCCAGATCTATGATTTTTCAAAGCCCTATGCAACGATTGATGTTCCCATATTCTTTCAGAAAAATATTTCTGGGATTACTGATGTCGATTCTTTAAAGGGGTTTACAATAGCGGCTAAAAAAGGGGATAACTGTATCAATGTTCTTAAGGAACATGGCATTACCAATATCGAAGAATATGATTCAAGCGAAGCTGTGGTCCAGGCAGCTAAGGACCACAAGGCCGTGATATTTACGATGGGAAAACCCCCGGCCTTATACTATCTGTATAAAATGGGAATTCAAGATAATTTCAAGTATTCAAGTTCACCACTATACACTGGCCAATTTTATAGGGCCGTCAAAAAAGGTTATTCGGGGTATCTACCCACAATTAACAACGGCTTTGCGAAGATTTCAGAGAATGAATATCAGGCCATAGATAAAAAGTGGTTTGGACTGACCAATATCCCCTTCTATGATGCTCCTCTATTCAGATTGATTATCATCTTTGGGGTCGCAGTTTTTCTGGTGGTATTGTTGCTGTTCCTCTGGAATAGAACACTTCAGCGAATGGTCAAACAAAAAACCAGCGAGCTTTTAAATGCTCTCAGCGCCAGGCAAAAAGTTGAAGCAGAAATTAGAGAGTTAAATGCTCAGCTGGAAAGCAGAGTCATCGAGAGAACAATGCAGCTGGAAGATCTCAATAGTGAGCTTGAAGAAAGCAATGCGATGCTTGAGGAAGAGATTGTCAAACGTGAGAAAGTTGAAGAAGACATTAGAAAATTGAATGAGGAGCTTGAAGATAAGATACAATTGCGTACGAGTGAGTTAGATACGCTCAATGCCGTATTAGAGCAACAAAATACTTTGTTAAGTGAATCACAAAAAGTAGCCCGTTTGGGTAGTTATGTAATGAATCTCTTAACGAAAGAATGGAAGTGTTCACCGGAACTGCATGAGATCTTTGGGATTGATGCAGCTTATCCTCACACGGTGGAAGGTTGGCTGGGAATTATTCATCCGGATTGGCGGGCCCAATTTTCTAGTTACCTTATGCAGGTGGAAGGTGCCCAGCAACGCTTCGATTATGAATATAAAATCGTCCGAATTCATGATGGAGAAGAACGCTGGGTACATGGGTTTGGAAAAATCGAGTTGGATCACTCAGTCAATGCGGTTCGTTTAATTGGTATGATCCAAGATGTGACCGATCGCAAGCTTACTGAAGAAAAAATTATTTATTTAAGCTTCCATGATCGACTGACCGGTCTCTACAACCGACGCTATTTTGAAGAAGAGTTAAAAAGACTTGATGTCGAGAGGAATTATCCTTTGACCCTTGTCATGGCCGATGTCAACGGGCTTAAGCTAATTAATGATTCCTTTGGCCATGCCGTCGGTGATGAACTCCTAAAAAACGTTGCCAAAGTGCTGCGTAATGGCTGCCGGCGAGATGACATCATCGCCCGTCTTGGAGGAGATGAATTCGTCATTCTGTTGCCCCATACGGATGCTGCAGAAACGGAGCAAATTCTCAAACGAATCAAGGCTTTAGCTACACAGGAAAAAGTGGGGTCAATTGAAATATCGATTTCCTTCGGCTATGAAATAAAGCGTTATGAAACAGAAAATATTCTTGATCTATTTAAAAAAGCTGAAGATTATATGTACAAGAGGAAACTTTTTGAAGGACCGAGTATGCGTGGCAAGACTATAAAAACGATTATCCGAACCCTTCACGAAAAGAACAAACGAGAAGAGCAGCACTCTCATCGAGTTTCCACGCTCTGTCAAAGTATGGGGGAGGCCCTTGGTTTACCTGAAGGAGAAATTCAGGAACTAAAAAGCGTCGGCTTACTTCATGATATAGGCAAAATAGCAATCGACGAAAAAATACTCAATAAACCCGGCAAACTGACAAATGAAGAGTGGGAAGAAATCAAACGTCATCCTGAAATCGGATATCGTATTCTGAGCACAGTCAATGGTATGGCAGAAATGGCCGAATACGTGTTAGCCCATCATGAACGATGGGATGGTTCAGGCTATCCAAAGGGGTTAAAGGGTGAGGAACTGCCTCTTCAACCCAGGATTATTGCCATTGCCGATGCCTACGATGCGATGACGAGTGTAAGAAGTTATCGGGGTGCTCTGCCTGATGAAGTAGCAATTGCAGAACTTCAGAAAAATGCCGGGATTCAGTTCGACCCAGAGTTGGTAAAACTATTCATTAACAAGGTTGTTCAAAAACATCATGTTCAGTGAACTAATAAATAAACTGTTGAACTAACTGTTTAATTCAGAAACTCTTCGAATTGTGGATACAAATAAACAGCACTTTTGTTTTCATAAGATTAATTCCCTCCTTTGAATTTCTGAGCTGGCCAGTTTCTTCATACTTAACAACAGCCGCCGCCTCCGCTGCCACCTGAACAATCGCAGCTTGGTTCTGTTCCTGTCAGCCAGCCCATAATAATCGCGAAGGCACAACCCACCCCCGGCTTAACTTCTAGAGCATTAAACGGACAGTTTTTGACGCAGGCACCGCATTCCATACAGCGATCTTTATCAGCAATGACGGATTTTCTATCTTCTATTAAGAATACATTATGCGGACAAACCTCGAGGCACCTGCCACAACCCGTACATTGATCTGACTTTAGTTTCAACGTAGCAACATCTTTCAAATATCGATTCGTCATCTTTAACAACTCCTTAGTGTTAAATAAAGCTATTTACCAATAGCAGAATGATCCCCAAGACGAGTGAGATAATTATCGCTGGAACTGCTTTTCTCATCTCTTTCAAGACCCCTGAAAATGAAGTGAACGTTGAAGCGCCTGTAAAGTTCATCGCTAAAAAGGCCGCTACAGAAGGAAGAATAAGTATATAGCCTAAAGCTTTCAAAATACTATACTGAGGAACAGCCGTCCATTCATTCCAACCATTAAGCACGTTAACAATGATCGCCCAAATAAATCCCAACATCCATCCTTTCCAAGCGAAAGCTCTGCCCGGAATCAAGGGCAGCAAAACCGGGGTTAAAACACAGCCTACCAGGACTGAGCCCATATAGCCGTAAAAATCAACGAGACCGAAAGGCCCTAAACCGAGAAGATTTAACAAAAAGAGTACGCCGAAAATCATTAAAGAAACTTTGAAAGTACCGACAAGTTCTACTGGAGTCAAAACAAGGCGATCATAGGTTGTGAACTTGACCGTCCGCATTTCTCGCGTAGCCTTCATTCCTAATTGGATAAATTCTTTGAGGTCTCTGGCTCTCACTGGCCCATAAACGACTTTAAAACCAGAAAACTTGGCAACCACGTGAGCACTTATACCCGGTGCACCCAATTGTGGAACAATAACCGTGCTGTGGGAGACAACCTTCTCCAGTTGTACTACAGCAATACGGTTTAAAAGCTCTTGGGTCCCAAAGGTTCCTTTTCCTGCAGCACACCATACATTGATGCCTTTAGTATCGAGCACTAGAATCCAAGCTTCTACCCCATCCAATTCTTTTCTTAAGCTATCAAAGCTCATTTTATAATTAGCTGAAACCAGGACAGGCGAATTGCGATTGGGTTTTCCCACACTATAAAGACCAGGTTCCACGGTATAGTTCATTCGGTTGATTCCCCAGCGGGCTTTCCAAGTACCTACAACGTCATTAAACGTCAATTTAGATGAAGTTGGCATAATTTTTAGTTCTCTCGTGGAAATTTCCATTCTTGACACCTCTTCTAACGAATTAGCTACCAAACTGGTTAGTCATTATCTTTTCCTTAAGCTCTAGAATTTTACGTTCTATTATTCTTGCCGTTTTTTTAAACTCATCATCACTTTTTCCTGTTGGATCTTCAAGACCCCAATCCTCTCTATGCTGGCACGGCAAATATGGACAATTTACATTACATCCCATAGTAATAACTATATCCGGCTGCGGTATGTCGGAAATAAGCTTTGAAAACTGTGTTTTTTCCATATCAATATCATAAAGTTGCTTCATAATTCGAACAGCATCCTTATTGATATTAGGTTTTGTTTCCGTACCTGCTGATGATGACTCAAAGATATTCTCAGCTAATTTTTTCCCTAAAGCTTCTGCCATCTGTGAGCGGCAAGAATTGTGTACACAGACGAAGGCGACCTTTAATTTGTTCATGACCATTCACCTCTCCTAACAATTACATTGATCGTTAATGTTACTGAACCATTTGTCTTTATTAGATTTAATCTCAGTTAAAAACTCAGAGATAGTTTCTATGACGTCGCCATTGATACTATAATACATCCATGCCCCTTCACGCCTTCCATTAACAAGCCCGCTCTCACACAGTATCCTCATATGATAGGACAGGGTTGGTTGTGTAATCTTAAAGTTATCTAAAAGTTGACAGCCACACATTTCACCACAAGAAAGCAAGTCGACTATGTTCAGACGTGTTGGATCAGCAATTGCCTTAAATAACAAAACATATTCTGCGTAACTATACTTCATAATAGTCCCCTTTCCTTTCGCTGTGCTCAAGGCACAAAATCACCCTCCTATTTTTAAACGAATAACATAGACAATCATCTATGTCCTCATTATACTTTCCTCATAGATAATTGTCTATATGAGGATGCCATCACGTTAGCGCAACCTAAACAAAAGAAAAGCAGCCGACTTAAGCCAGCTGCCCGTTAACTTCCACTTAAAAATTCCATTCTTCGCCCTCATCCCATTACTTCATTACATTCAATCCGACATATGGCTGGCGCAACCAGTCTGAATTAGTTGCTGGATTATTGGTAGAGCATCAGTTATTGGAATAGCAAATCCCATTCCTTCAATATCTGATTGTTGAAACTTAGCAGAATTGATACCGATTACCTGTCCACGATAGTTGATTAAAGGTCCGCCACTATTACCAGGATTAATTGCTGCATCTGTTTGAATTAAGTTGAAACAGGACTCGCATTGTAAAAGCCGGTTAGTAGCAGACACGACTCCTGCAGTTACGGAACCTGCAAACTCTTCTCCACCTGGATTACCAATAACTACTACTGGTTCTCCTACTTGTAGTTTGGAGGAATCCCCAACGATTACTTCGGTTAAGTTGCTAGTACTGTTCACTTGGATTACTGCTAAATCCGAACGTTCATCAGCACCTATGACTTTAGCATAAACATTTTTTCCATTGGCAAAGCTAATCAACAGTCTTTGGGCCCCTTTGATTACGTGATTATTAGTTACAATATAACCATTATTAGCATCAATGATAAATCCTGAACCACTGCCTATTTCTATCAAGTTATTGCTTATTTCATTACTGAATTCATTGTTTCCCATTGCAGACTCACGGCTATTGACCGACTGGAAATTAGAAACAGTCACTACTGCTGGTCTAACATTTTTAGCTATATCCACGACCGGATAACAAGAAGTATCATAGGTGACATCAATTGACTTAGGTAACTGTTGCCCCAAGACAACCCCAGTGGTCGGTTTGGTTTGAGCCTTGTTAGTGTACACCGAAATAACGACTCCAGCTGATAAAAACCCGCCTATAAGTGAGCCAGTTAAACCCGTGGTAAATAAGGTTATCATACGAGCATGACGCCGCCCTAGAATGGCTTTGGGATAACCTCTGGAAATTCTATATTTATATCTATTATTGTTATCATTACTCATCTTTCCACCCCCTTCCTTGCATTTCCTGTTGACATGTATTTCCACACCATTCTTCAAATTCCTTCTAAGATCGTGGAAATAATCCCAAAAATACAAAAAGCCGGGCAATCACCGTTTTCTCCTGCCTCTTGACAGAAACATAGTATATAATAGAGAAAAAGCATTAAATTAATGCTATCAGGCTAATCGTTAAGAACAATGAGTACTTCAAACTCAAGAAGGAAATCAATTGAGGTAACCTCCAAAGGCCTAAACAACTTTGCAATGAAAGAAGATGTTTTAATGGAATTACTCGAGGCTATGGAAGCCAGACGAAGCATTCGAAAATTTAAATCTGAACACATCCCAGAAGCCTTCATTACCCAACTTATTGAAGCTGCCCGACTAGCTCCATCTGGTAGTAATCTACAACCGACGCGCTTTGTAGTGATTACGAGTGATGCCGTTCGTGCCCAATTGAGCCAAGCTACTCCTTTACCGTTTGTCAGTCAGGCACCAGTTGTTATCGTCTGCTGCGTGGACACTGAATCGCTTGGAGGCCTGAGTACCCGGGCACGAGAACTCAAAGAAGCTGGGGCCTTCGCCGATACCCCCCTCGATAAGATGGACCCAGATAGTTACGCTAAGCGCAGACCGATGGATCAAGCTACCGCCGAAGCCTATCTTCGCTTAAACGCTGCCATTGCTATTGATCACCTTACATTACGAGCTGTTGACCTGGGCCTAGGTACTTGTTGGATTATGATGTTCGACCAGGAGAAAGTAAAACAAATCCTTGATTTAGGCGAGAATTATAATGTTGTGGCCTTAATCCCCATCGGTTATCCTGACCAAAACCCCAAAGCTCGCCCTAGAATTGAGCTAAGTCAGATCTTACTTAAAGAGGTTTAAGCTAGTCGAAGTGGACAACTCGGGGAAAGAAGAAAGAGCAAGGAGCTACGCTAACGCTTCTTGCTCTTTTTGTTTCCTAAGTGTCCTAAAGATTTTTGAAAACAAAGGCCTTTATGTTAATTATTTAACTTTTTTCTTTTAAGCCCCATGCTAAAATTAGGTAAGACGAGTTAAATTATTACGTCCAATTACTTGAGACATAACTTAGCTCAGAGAGGAGAATAGAAGTACTTACAACGCTTTAGTAAAAAAGAACATACTCTACGAATAATTTTAAGGAGTGATTTTGACATGATTATAACTCAAGAAATTAAGGATACGATAGCAAAGGCTCCGTTCGTTCCCCTCACTACGGTTTCCGCCCAAGGTGAACCACATATGATCGTGGTGGGAAAAGTAGCGGAAATCAGAGATGAGGACATCCTGGGATTTGGTATTTATAAGATGGAGATTACCCAGCAGAACATCAAAGCCAACGGAATGATGCAGGTTGTCATTGCAACCATGGACGGTGGGCCCAAAGGCTTTAGGCTTTCAGGCAAAGCCTGCATAGAAGAAAAACTGGTTTTGTTTAAGGCTGAAAAAGTTGAGGTGCTCCTGTAGAAAATTGACAAAACAATAATAATCCCGCCAATATAGGCGGGATTATTATTGTTTTGGTTTTTTATAGTAGAGTTGGCCATTGTTTGATAGAATCTATTTATGGAACCATTGATCTCTTGTCCTTAAAGTAAAAAGTATGTAAAAAGCATGTAAAAATAATGGAGAAGGAGGAGAAAATATGAAACATTGTATCATCTGTCTCCAGGAATTAGATCTTTTTAAAGGGCTAGCCCAAAATCAAATCATGGACTTGTGTCATTGTACACAAAAAAAGAAGTTCTCTAAGGGACATTACCTGTTCCGTCAAGGAGAGAATACAAGCACCATCTGCCTCATTAAATCGGGAAAACTGAAACTTACCCAAACATCCGTGGATGGCCATGAAACAATTCTTGATATCTGTGGTCCCGGTGAAGTCCTAGGTGAGTTGTCCCTATATCAAGATCAACCCGAGCATTCAAGTGCTATCGCCATGGAAGAGGTTTGTATCTGCAGTTTCAGTAAACTACAATTTGAGGCGTTGATCAAACAAGACCCTACGTTTGCCATGAGGATTATTGGCTACCTGGGGCAAAAACGTTATGAAACTATGTTGAATTCAGGAAAAGAAACTGGACTGACGGTTAAAGAGCGATTATTACGACTTTTTTACCGGTTCGCCGAACAGTACGGACGAAAAACGTCAACCTCAACGCTGATCGATTTAAAAATTACCCAGCAAGAATTAGCTGATTTAATTGGTTGTTCACGTGTAATGGCCATCCAGGCACTTAAAGAGTTAAAAGCAGCAAACATAATTGATCGAGAAGAGAGATACTATGTCTTAAAAAATGACCCTTGCATCAGTACTCATACGTTTGATTAATAACTGCTTCCTAACATTTTTAGTGGCCTACATACTAAACCAATGCGGTTTCTAGACCCTAAATCGATAGCCCGCACCCCAAACTGTTTCTACATATTGAGGGTTAGATGGATCACTTTCAATTTTCTCACGCACTCTCGCGATGTGTACTGTAACTGTTGCGGAGTCTCCTAAGGCGTCTAACCCCCAGATACGTTCGAATAGTTCTTCTCGCCCGAACACTCTGTTAGGATTTTGCGCTAAGTACAAGAGTAAGCTAAATTCTTTCTGAGCCAGGCTTACTTCTTGACCAAGAACAAAGACTCTATGGGAGTCTTTTTCTATTTTTAGCCCCCGAATCGTCAATGCATTCCCCTTCTTAACACCCTGGCTAAAGCGATGCTTCATTCTTTCATAATTTTCTAAGTGGGCTTTAACTCGAGCGACCAGTTCGCCTGGACTAAATGGTTTCGTGATGTAATCGTCGGCCCCCAGACTTAACCCTTTAATTTTATCGATTTCTTCCTTTTTGGCCGATACTAAGAGAACCGGAATATCTTTATCCTCCTTCATACTCCGCAAAATTTCTAAACCATCGATCCCAGGGAGCATGATGTCCAAAATCAGTAGATCAACTTCATGTTCTTGAAGCTCTCTTAAGCCTTCCAATCCATTGGCGCATACTCTGACGTCGAAGTCAGCAACTTCGAGATAGTCTTTTTGTAATTCAGCAATACTGGAATCATCTTCAATAATTAGGATCTTTTTCTTCATTACTATCCTCCAGTATCAAGATTTACTTAACGAAATCATGATACTGGCACCCTCCTCCCCGTGACTAACCGCCCATACTCTTCCATTGTGACCTTCGATGATATGTTTTGCGATAGCCAGGCCTAAACCGCTTCCTTTGCTTCGAGCAGCGTCTGATCGGTAGAAGCGATCAAAAATGTAGGGCAAATCCTCTTCACTGATCCCTGAACCGTTGTCTCGCAGTTCAATGATCAGGCTGGCAGCAGTGTCTCTCAGCAAAATCTTTATTTCGCCTCGATCTTTACTCATGTATTTGCGAGAATTATCCAGGATATTCATAATCACTCGTTTCATTCTCTCTCGGTCTAACAAGACGTGTTGTTGTTTCTCACGCAACTCGCTATGAAATGAAATCTGAATTTGACTGTTTTCTAATTCTGGTTCACTCTCGAGTACACAGAGTTTAAGATATTCCTCGATGTCCGTTCTTTCGAAATCAAAGGGAATTTGGTTGAGATCGAGCTTAGCATAAAGCAGCAAATCGTCAATCATTTGGTCAACTTGGTGAGCCTTAAAAGATATCGTCTTTAAATAGCGCTCCCTTTTGTCAGGAGTATTGGCTATACCATCCAAGATACCTTCCACATACCCTTGAATTGAGGTCACAGGCGTCTTTAAATCATGAGAGATACTGGAAATAAGCATTTTGCGGTTGTCCTCATACTTTAATTGAGTATACACTGAGTCCTTTAACTTAATTCGCATGAGTTCAAGATCGCGACACAACGCTTGAATCTCTTGATCCCCTACCTCCACAATCGGGTGATCCAGATTTCCTCGACTAATTTCCGCCGCCGCACGTTGCAGATCCTGAAGCGGCGTGATAATACTTCGAGAAAATTGATACGAAACCACAATATTGCTGAGCATAAATGTTAGAACAAATGTAACACCTATCAATACGAGGAAACTTGTCAGATTCGCAACGGATCGATCCACAGGGGCAAGTAATAACACGCTCCCTTGGGAACTATCCTTAAACTTAAGATTGATCAGTTCCACAGTATAAGAAACATCGCCGATAACGACAAGTTCTCTTCCCCCCTGCAAGTTTCCTGCTTCTAAGCACTTAGCCACATCAATTTTACTGAAATTCCGGGAAGAGAAAATGACCTTGTCTTGCTTAAGCATCATGAGCTCTCCATTAATTTCTGCCAGCCGTTCCTGGAGATGCTTTTGAAAGCTTTCTTGCTCTACCACCTCAGGTGTGCGCTGCAAAATACTGGCTTCACTATTTATGAGCTCAAACTTAATTTTTGATAACTTCTGGTAGTTTTCGAACGATACATCATGAGTCGATAATTTACCGACAACAAAAAGAACAGCCAAAGCAATAAAAACAGTAACAATCATAGGAATGATTACTGTTGCAGCATTGGCTAAAATCAAGCGTTTTTTGAGGTTCATAATGTCACCTTAAAATTCCTTTTTATCGAATAGGTAAAAACCTGCTGTAAATAGCATTATACCCGATCCGAGCATGATCATAAATTGGCGCATAATTTTTCCTAGTGGAAAAGAGTTTACCAGAAATAGATTATACCAGTCAAGTTGCGTTGTCATGAATAGACTTGAATACTGAGAAAAGAGCACTCCCAGAACTTTAAAGACGATAAAGGCCAAAATGGATATGAAAAAGACGGATATTCCACTCTTAAAGAGATTGGCTAACAGGACAATTCCTAAAGCCAAAACAGCCATAGGCAGCAAACTAACAAGATAGGAAAACACTGTCCGGCCCAAAGAGTCCCAGGTTGCGGAATTTGTATTAAACATAAATCCAACCACCATCGAAAAGATGAGTAGTAATAGTAGCATAGCCAAGATAAATAGCACGATAGCCGTAATTTTGGCGGTAAAGATCTTAAATCGGCTTACTGGTCGAGTCAAGGTGATGCGCATACTGTTCTGAGAATACTCTCCTGAAAAACTATCTATCGTAACTAAGGCCGTAAAGAGCGGCAGGACGGTGTTGACCACCACCGATAATACGAGCATCGGAAATTCGACACTTCCCGCTCCTCGGAGTCCGAAGCCACTTCTCACTCCGACAATAGCCAGTTGCCCTATGACAATCACAGCCAGAGAAAGCAAAACCGCCACCAGGGCCTTTTTCTTTTTATAGAGCTTCTCGATTTCATTAACGAGCGCAGCTTGAAACACGGCCATTTCTCTCTACCTCACTTACAAAATAATTCTCCAAAGTCGCATAGTTGTTCAAGATAGTCTGAGTACTCTCAACATTGAGCATTTTTCCATTGTAGATCACCCCGATACGATTGCAGGTCAGCTCTACATCATGGATCAGATGACTAGAGATGAAAAAAGTGGTTTGTTCCTGCTCCGCCAAATGGTGGATCATCCTGCGAATATCGATCATTCCCTCGACATCGAGACCGTTCAGCGGTTCATCAAGAATGACGACCTGAGGTCGGGATAATATTGCTGCCGACAAACCTAGGCGCTGCTTCATCCCGAGAGAAAATTTTTTGGGCTTTTCATGCTTATACTTGCTCATACCTGTCAGCTCTAACACTTCTTCAATCCGTTGATGATCGACCTCAGGATAGTACCGAGCCAGCTGCTTCAGATTATCAAAGGCGCTAAGATAAGCGTAAGATTCTGCGATTTCGATAAGACAACCTACCTTTTCCATCGCTAACTCATACTCTTCCGTCACACTGTGTCCGAAGATTTTCACATCCCCACGATCTGGCCGGATGAGTCCTGTCATTATTTTCATGGCTGTGGTTTTTCCAGCTCCATTTGGACCCAGAAAACCAAAGATGTCTCCTCTAACTATATCAAGATTAATATCCTGAATACCTCGTCCATTTCCATAGGACTTGGTTAAATTTTCAATCTCAATAATTTTTTCCACGGCTTTTCCTCCCTAGTGAACACCTAATACAGCTGCCAGGAATTCTCCCGGCAGCTATCGCTCTCCCTTTTATATAAACTACTTAAACTACTCTAAATCTGGTCTAAAGGATGAATCTAGAATCAGATTCCCCCTGGACATACTGACCCCATTTAAATACACCTGTCCTGAATGACCATCAACGTAAATGCTTCGCTTACTGCCAGATTCTGTAGTGTATTCAAATTCCGAGGAATTTTTCTGATCTGACTTTTTAGCGTTAAATTTGAAATTGCGCTCGCTATTCGCATATTCTTCAAATCCTGGCTTATATACTTCATAATATTGTCCTGTAAGGGTCTGATTATCAAAATGTGAGATCTCCATAATCTGTTCTCCCACTTTAACAAACTTATCGTCCTTTTCGAGCAAAATGTCATTTTTAAATTTGCCAACAAACTTTTCAGGATTAGTAATTTCAGATCCGTACTCTCTTGCAGTGTCCTTAACAACTTTCTTCCCTGTAAGATCAGGTTTCCTAACCTTTGTGGCGTTAATGTCTGAAATTTTGAATAAAGCTTCAACCGATATCTCATGAACCGTTCCTTGCTCATCCTTACCAGACAGCACTGCAGATCCTAAGATGCTTTCCAGCACACCGTCTTTGTTAACTTTGGCGGTACCCTTAACTTCTTTAACAAAAACATCTTTGGTGAGATGGGGTAGATCATCTTGACGACCGTTGAATTCTTGCTTCATTTGAAATGAAGCCACTGCATTAACCAAGGATGGAATCTGCACCTCAGTTAGAGAGCCTACGAGCCCTTTACTGCCGTCTGAGTTCTCCGTGACGACTACATGATCTTTCAGACTGCCAACGACAGCGTCCGCTATTTTTTCTATGTCATCTGCCCCATCTTCCTTGAAGGGATTAGAAAAGGCTTCTTCCTTTCTTTCCTGGGGATACTCCGTCACATAGTAAGTAGGATCACTCTCGGAAACTCGGATATAGGTCGTCTTATCTGAGTAGGTTTGGGAACTGTCATTATCTCCGTTAATACGTTCTCGAGATGAAATGTTTTCTGACGCACTCTTACTTCTGTCGTACTTATGAATTTCGTTTATAGTCCCCAGCGTTGTCCCATTGTCCTTCATCGCAATAGAAAAATCCATTGTGAAACTGTCAAATTTGTCGCTGCTCTGCTCAGCAGTCACTTTAAGAGCATCCTTTAACTGGTCATACCCGCTTTTTGTGACAATGTCTGCTAGGGCAGTTGTCGCTAATAACAGAGTCCCCAGTGTAAAACTAACGAGCATTGCCGTTTTCTTTTTAACCTTCATTCATTCAACCCCTCAACTATATTTGTGGAAGCTTCCTAAGGATATTCTAACCTAATGGTCTTGATTTTCCCTAAACAGTTTATTAACAAAGTATAAACTGTTTTTCTTCTACTTAACACAAATATTTTGACTCATCCGTTCTGCAATCGCTTCCCCCAACCAGATTTCCGGTAGGAATCCTGCCTGCGCAACCACGCTGGTGTAAATAACAAGAAAAATGGTATATAATGAGGACAAAGCATAGGTTTAATCCTTCATTAGTCTGAATCTGCCATGGGTAGTTGAAGCGAAGATTTACACTTAATGCCACGAAGAAATTCAAATTAAATCATTGGTGGAGGGATTGATAGTTCATGAACCCAATAGATAAGTCGATTGTACAACCTGCGCTGGACAGTTTTCTAAACCGAGATGTATACCTCCACCTAGAGACGACCAATGGAGCCTATGCAGCCCATAACCGAGAGAGCAATATGACTGTAGGGGCGTATATTCGCAATGGTCGCATTTCTTATGGACGAGGGATCATCACAGGTGACGGTCCATATCGCGTCGGGCTCAAGATGGAACTCGGCTGGGTTTACGCCGAAGGACTAACTGATTTTGAGATGGAGCAAGAAGGCCAACTCTTACTCGCCGGTCATGATCAAGAGGGGCGACTGGCTGTAGCTCTGGAACTCAGTTTGCACCCATTTGAACTGTAAAGCCGTCGCCTGAACACCGCAACGGGGTTCAGACGTTGCCGTAAATTTTGATTAACGTGGGAGGAATAATTCTTGGAACGACACGTTCTTGTAGTTTTTCCCCATCCAGACGACGAAACGTTTGGCTGTGGTGGAACTATAGCACAATTTGCCAAATCGGGGGTTCCGGTCACTTATATCTGCGGTACTTTAGGCCAAATGGGGCGCAATATGGGAAAACCGTTTTTTGCCACCCGTGAGTCATTACCTAAAATTCGAGAAACAGAATTGGAGAAAGCTTGCCAGGCTATCGGCATCCAAAAGGTGATTAAACTTGGGTTACGCGATAAAACGATTGAGTTTGAAGATCCTGAACTATTGGCCGATAGAATTGAACAAATCCTGCGCGAGCTCAAGCCCTCCCTGGTCCTTACCCACTATCCCGGTTATGCAGTACATCCAGATCACAATGCTCTTGGCGATGTAACCATTCGTGCTATTTCTCGTCTTTCTGATCAGGAACGCCCGATAGTGCATGCTCACGCTTTTGCCCGTGACTGTCAGGATGTGCTCGGCCCACCAGATATCGTCAACGACATTTCTGACATGGCTGAAGTGAAGCTGGCTGCGATCCGGGCGCACAGGACTCAATCACAACTAGTTCTTGGGCGCCTTGCCAATGGACAGTTAAAAAAACCATCGTCGAAGGACTCTTATAGCCACATGCTCAGGCGTGAATCTTTTTGGACCTACCATTTCTAGTACGGCCACGCTAAGATTATCATAAAAGCCAGTAACCTCCCTTACATTTCTTAAAGGAGCGTTACTGGCTTATGTTATTCTCTTTGACATTCTATTAACATTTTTGCTAATCCCCAGGTTTTAAACCTTCATTTTTTTAATACTTTGTATTCGAAATCAGAATTGCTCTACCTTACCAGAGACAGTATAGTGAGGTTGTAGACGAACCTGGCATTCTTATCTTAGTCGTCAACACGATATAACCTAGGATTGGAGAAATGACTGTGCTAGCATCCCAAGTTGCCTTATTTCGTCCCCTAATTGATAAACCTGAAAAACGCCCTTCCGTTGCCCGCCAATTTGGCACTAATTGGTTCACCGTAGTTATGGGAATTGGCATTGTCGCTGCTCTGACTTATACATCGCCCATTCCTCTCCCTGGACAACACTTGATCGGCATGGCCTTCTTTCTTGTCGACAATGTTGTTTTGACCATTGCTCTTGGCTTGTGGTTGTGGCGATGGATACGCCACACTGACGAGGCACTAAAGGATTTTTCCGACCCGAGCAAGATCCTTTTTTACGGTGCCTTAGCGATGGGCATCAATGTGATTGGAAATGACTATCTTGTCATCGGTACGCACATGCTTACTCCGCCAACTGCTATCTTGATCAGTAAAGTCATCTGGCTTTGCGGAGTTGTAGTTGCTCTGTTTACTGTCGTTATTGTACCTTATTTACTCTTTGTCACCCACCAAGTTTCCGTTGAGGAAACCCATGCCAGTTGGCTAATTCCAGTTGTTCCCCCCATTGTAGCCGCAGCTACAGGTGCTAATCTTATCCCCTTTTGGAGTTCTTCTACTTATCAGTTTTCTTTTGCTATGCTCATTTTGGCAATGTTTGGCATGACTTTTTTCCTATTTATCATGATCAGCAGTTTATATTATTCTCGGCTTGTTTATCAAGGTAAGATTGCTGGGAGCTTAGCCCCGAGCGTTTGGATCGAAATCGGTCCTCTAGGGATGTCTATGACAATTTTTTGCACTCTTCCCCTTGTCACTCAACCCATTTTTGGTGCTTGGAACGCCGGATTTTATGCTCTAGGTATCCTCTTTGCTGTTTCGATGTGGGGAGTGGGCATCTGGTGGATCATGATCGCCAGTCTCTACTCTCTTGTGCATCTTCTGGACATAAAAAGTAAAATCCCCTACAACTTGGGCTGGTGGAGTTACGTCTTCCCGCTTGGCAGCTTTACAACTGGAACCTACGCCTTGAACCATCTATTAGGGCATTCGTTCTTTGCAATAGCTGGATTGATACAATTGATCGCTTTGTTAGGATTCTTTAGTCTTGTCTTAATCAAAACCCTCGTTGGCGTTTATAACGGATCTTTGCTGCGTTGGCGATCCCCTCATCTTCATCTTTTGATCCAACAAAAAGCCTGAAGATCTTCAATACCAAAGGGCTTTGAGAGCACATAATCTACTTAAAGAGAGCCGACTACTCCCAAAGAGTAATCGGCTCTTTAGTTATCCATTTTCCGGAGGTAAATTGTCCATTTAATTAGGTAAGTAGGTCATGTGAGAAGAGCTGTTCCGTGAAAACCTCCATTGCTTTGGACATTTCGTGATTCTTCGATCTTATTAAAGAAAATGAACGAGCAAGTCGCTTGCCTTTAATCGAAACCCTTGTCAATTCCTTCGCATTTAATTCTTTTCGAACAATCCAACATGAGACAAGTGCCATACCTAGACCGGCCACTACTGCCTGCTTTACAGCTTGACTACTTCCAAAGATGTAGGTCTTTTTAACGTTAATTCCCCAATCTGAAATAAGCTTATCACAGAATGACCGCGTTCCAGAACCGCTTTCTCTAAGAATCCACACTTGATCCTGGAGATGATCTGCAGTAACTATTGGAAGCCTAGCCAAGGGATGTTGGTTGGGAACCACTAAAATAATCTCATCCTCCATTAAAGGACGGATGTCAAGATCTAAATGGGTTACTTCCCCTTCCACAAGAGCAATGTCCAAGTGGTTGGCTCGAACTGCTTGAGTAATTTCCTCCGTATTATCGATTGACGCTTCTATGTTCACAGTCGGAAATTGAGCCGCAAATTCGGCCAATACAAAGGGTAAAATGTATTCTCCAAGTGTATAACTTGCGCCAACTTTCAGTGAGCCTGTAACCACATTTGTTAACTGGTCGATATCTTCTTTTGCTTTGTCATATAGAAGTAACATCTGCTTGGCATAGTCATAGAAGATTTCGCCCGATTGAGTAAGCTCCAAGTGTTTTGAAGAGCGATTCATGAGCTTCGAACCGAGTTCATTTTCTAAATTGCGAATTTGCAAGCTGACACTGGGTTGGGACAAATAGAGTTCTTCAGCGGCACGGGAGAAATTCTTATATTCAACGACAGTTACAAATATTTTCAAGGGATCGTTGATCATCTTTGATACCTCTATTCCAACGAATTGCTACCAGTTCAATTCACTTATCTGCTAATTCCACTATAATTGCTTCAGCGTCGCGGTGGCGTGAAACTATACTATACCATAACACACGACTAATCTTAAACCCGTACCTGGTTCTTATGTTTAGCTTATAATCTCTCACGGCATAACTAACACTAGCCGCCATTTCTATCACCATAATTTACCTCTATGGGTATAGTATCAAGAAATTGAACTCTATCCGTGAAAATTATATAGAGATTTTATGAAGCTTTTATTCATCAGTCTTTCATTTTAAAATAAATTAAGTAGACATGAAGCAACTCAAATGATATTATTAAGTTGTTAGGTAAAATAAGTAATTTTTACAAGGTTTCCTCTGACGTTAAAGACATACTTGAATTCATTTGCGACTAAACTCAACCATGGATTGAGGACCTTGCGGAACCGCCTAACGCGGTTCTTTTGTTTATTTTTAATAAGAACAATCAAATTTATAGTAAGGGGGAGCTCTATCAAGTAGAAAGGAGAAATGTTCATGAGATTAATCATTGTTTCTAACAGACTGCCGTTGAACGGGGTTCAGAAGGAATGTAAACTCAAATTTGAGCAAAGCGTAGGGGGGCTGGTCTCTGGCTTAAGTGCTTATTTAGATTTGATGAAAAGCACCTCGACCCAGGACGTCGAATATGTCTGGATCGGTTGGCCGGGAATCACAGTGCCGGATAAGATGCAAACGGATGTGAAGCGCGTCTTAAAGGATCTCAACGCTTCTCCTGTATTCTTATCGGCTGAGGCTATGGACAAATTTTATCTAGGTTTTTGCAATAAAATCATTTGGCCCTTGTTCCATTATTTCCCCTCCAATACTGACTATGACAAGGATTACTGGCTCCAATACCGAGAGGTCAACAAGATCTTCAGGGACGCTGTGTTAGAGGTTATCCAACCGGGTGATGTCATCTGGGTACACGATTACCACCTTATGCTCCTGCCGGGCCTGCTCCGGGAGGAACTCCCCCATACTCCTATTGGCTTTTTCCTGCATATTCCCTTTCCATCCTATGAACTCTATCGCCTACTGCCGTCTGAGTGGGGCCAAGAAATCCTGCACGGGCTCCTAGGTGCAAATCTTATTGGCTTCCACACGCATGAATATGCCCAATATTTCTTAAGGTCGGTGCTGCGGATTTTAGGATATGAACATAAACTGGGGCAAATCCTAGCTCAGGATCATGCGGTTAAAGTTGACACCTTTCCCATGGGCATTGATTACCAAAGATATCATTCAAACCCTGCAAGCTCAGGGTTCGGGCAAAACATGAAGGAACTAGAACAACTACTTGACGGATTTAAGGCCGTTCTTTCGGTAGACCGCTTAGACTACAGTAAAGGAATCAGCAACCGTCTACAGGGATACAAGCTGTTTCTGGAGAACAACCCCCAGTGGTGCGAGCAAGTGGTACTGCTCATGATCGTTGTTCCTTCTCGCGTTGGAGTTAAGCATTATCAGCAAATGAAACGACAGATCGATGAACTTGTGGGTGAGATAAATGGTCGTTTCGGCACGCTTAACTGGACACCGATTATTTACCAATATAAGTTCTTGCCGCTTAACTCTCTGCTGGCCATGTACAGACAAAGTGATGTAGCATTAATTACCCCCCTGCGGGATGGCATGAACTTAATTGCTAAAGAATATGTGGCTGCTCGCCCTGATCAAACAGGTGTGCTTATTCTGAGCGAAATGGCTGGAGCTGCCAAAGAATTGGGAGAGGCTCTAATCATCAACCCAAATAACCTTGAAGCTATTGCAGGAGCTTTGCAACAAGCTTTGACAATGCCTGAAGCAGAGCAGAAAAAGCGCAATAAAGTAATGCAACAGCAACTCAAACGTTATGATGTGGTACGCTGGTCAGGCGATTTCATCCAAGAACTGTTGCAGGTGCAGAAAAGCCAATCCCAGACCCTTCCTCTTGACAAACACCAACAGACCTTGTCCACCGTTTTCCATCAGGCCGATAAACGGCTGTTGCTTCTTGACTATGACGGAACGCTGGTTCCGTTTACCGACAGCCCTGACCATGCTAAACCTGATAAGGAACTTCTGGATCTTCTACAGAGTTTGACCGAAACTAATACAGAAGTGGTTATCATTAGTGGCAGGGACAGAGCGATCCTGGAAACTTGGCTCGGCTTCTTAAATATCACCCTCGTGGCTGAGCATGGGGCTTGGCTCAAGAGGCCGGGAGAACCGTGGAGTTTGAGAAAACCTCTGATCAACACCTGGAAACGCAATCTTATGCCAATCCTCGAAATGTATGCTGACAGACTCCCTGGCTCATTTATCGAAGAGAAAGAATTTTCACTGGCTTGGCATTTCCGTCAAGCAAATCCTGAGCTTAGTGCCGCTTGTGCTCGTGAACTAATGGACGAGTTGGTCGCTTTCACTTCTAATATTGATATTCATATTCTCCAAGGCAATAAAGTCATTGAAATTCGCAACTCTGAAGTGACAAAAGGATCAACCGGCCTCTATCTAGCGCTCAAAGACGACTATGATACTATTCTGGCCATTGGAGATGATACTACCGATGAGGACTTGTTTGCCGTCCTCGCCCTCGAACATTCCTGGCCAGGCGTTTTGCCGCCAAAAACGTTTACTATTCGTGTTGGTACAGATAAATCTCAAGCCAGCTATTTCCTGCCTGATTATATGGAAGTAAGGAAAATGCTCCAAGGACTCACCTCGAAAACTGCACAATTGAAGACAATTTAAGAATCAACCTCTGATGATAGGAAGAGAAGCGAACCCTAAATTCCCTTAGGGTTCGCTTCTTAACGTTATCCGACAATGAAAGATCAGTGAATGAGTTTACTCTGTTTTTTGAGGAATGGGGGAATCATTAGAGGGTTTACGGCCGCAGCTTTTTTTGTGCTTAAAACCATGAAATTCGCCTTTGTCAATATCCTGTTGGATTTTTTGTTGACGTTCTTGCATGGCGTTCTTGATTTTTTCGGCTTTAGTTTGATCCAGTACTCCGGCTTCTACTTCCTTATCAACAATCTGCGCTTTAATGGTATACATTTGTTGGGTGAGAGCTTTGATCTCCTTCAATTTAGCTTGATCAACAGCCCCGAAGGCAGGCACGGCGCTTAAAACCAACAAAGCCAAAGCTAAAATACTTACAGCCAGTTTTCTCATTTGCCAGTCCTCCTCATTCATTTATTTGTCGGAAACAATCTTAGAATGCCCAATTAATGTGTTCCTATAACAGGGTTAAACACTTTCAGTATCTTCTTTAGTCGGTTTCTTTTCTTGCTCTATTTGTTCATATTCATTAGCGTAGTTCATTCCCCACTTACACAGGGTATCTAGAATTGGCAGGAGGCTCTTACCGGCTTGAGTTAGAGAATACTCAACTTTGGGCGGTATTTGTGTATAAATAAATCTCTTGACCAATCCACTGTCTTCCAGCTCTCTAAGCTGTTGGGTCAACATTTTAGGCGTCACATTTGGCAAGACTTTCCGCAATTCACTGTACCTTAAGGTCTTATCAGCTAAATGCCAGAGTATTAATGCTTTCCACTTTCCACCTATAAGGGCTAAAGTCAATTCCATTGAACATTGATATTCGTTATTTTTGAATTTGATCATTCGTTTCACTCCTCACTTGATGATAAATATTAACTTAGACGTATAATCTTTTTCATCCTAAGTATGTAATTGCATACTATAGTACGATATAGTACGTACTTGTTAAGTTATATTATATCGATTATTATTATATTACACAATTTCTTGAGCTAAAATATAAGGAGTGAATGAATATGAAGGTTATAGCATTTAATGGAAGTCCGCGGATTAATGGCAATACTGCTCAGAGCCTGAAGATCGTCTTAGCTGAGTTAGAAAAAGAAGGCATTGAAACAGAGATCATCCAATTGGGTGGACGTAAAGTCTTTGGCTGTTTGGCCTGCGGCAAATGTCGAGAAACAAAAGATAATCGGTGTGCACGTAAGGACGACGAAATGAATACTTTCATTCAGAAAATGGAAGAAGCCGATGGAATCATTATCGGTTCACCCACCTATTTCAGCAATGTGAGCACGGAGGTAAAGGCTCTTATCGATCGTTGCGGTTATGTGTCGAAGTCTAATGGAGGTACAATGTTGAAAGGAAAAGTTGGCGCTTCGGTGGTTTCCGTCCGGAGAGCCGGATCAACCTTTACTTACTCTGCCATTAACTTCTTTTTTGGGATTGCGGAAATGATTATTTGCAGTTCGAATTATTGGAATATGACCCTATCCCGTGATCCTGGCGATGTCCAAAATGACGCTGAAGGTATCCAGACTTTCCAAGTCCTTGGAAAAAATATGGCAGAGCTCTTAAAGAAAGTCAACGGTTAATTCTATCAAAAAGCTTCCTTAACAATACCTACCTTTTGCAATAAAACTTGATATCTGGTCAATATCTAATGCATGATCAAAAATTTGACTTCTGAACTTTTCAGGGCTGGAACACATTCAATGTGTCCAGCCTTGTTCTTGACCAGTAGGCAAACTCCACTTCTCTTGTTACAATGAGATAAAACTTCTGAGAGGGGAACCTATCACATCGATGAATATTTTTAAAAAATTTATCAAGTACTATAAACCCCATAGTCTCCTTTTTTATACGGATATGTTTTGCGCAGTGATCGTTTCCATCATTGATCTGGCCTTTCCTCAAATCCTTAGTTATCTGACCAAAAATCTATTTACTCAAGATAAGCCTACAATTCTACATGCTTTAGTATTTGTAGGCATAGCCTTGTTGGTCATGTACATCATAAAGTATTTCTGTCGATACTTTATTATTTCTTGGGGACACATTATGGGCGCTCGAATGGAAAACGAGATGAGGAAAGATCTATTTAATCATTTTCAAAGGTTATCCTTTTCCTATTATGATAAAAACAATACTGGAGAAATGATGTCCAAACTAGTCGCTGACTTGTTTGATATAACTGAGCTTGCTCATCACGGTCCAGAAAATGTCTTTATCTCTGCTCTAAAAATCGTGGGTTCCTTTATTATTTTAATGATGATCAATTTTAAAATGACTTTAATCTTATTGTTCGTCACAATTGTCATGGTGCTCTTTACTATCTATAAAAATATTCGAATGGCACCCATATTTACCGATAACAGGATAAAAATTGCCGCGGTGAATTCCAGCGTGCAGGATAGTCTCTCTGGAATTAGAGTGGTCAAGTCCTTTGCGAATGAAACCGTGGAATGTGAAAAATTCAACAAAAGCAATCAGGCGTTTTTATCTTCTAAAATGGAGACCTACAAAACCATGGGGAATTTTCACGCCTGGAATTCGTTTTTTGAGGGATTGCTTTATGTTGTGGTTATCGTTTCGGGAGGTTTATTTATTGCCGAAGGCTCGTTGAAAATTACCGATCTAGCTGTATATGTCCTCTACATTAACATCTTTATCAATCCGATTGATGTGCTGATTGACTTTACTGAGCAGTTTCAAAAGGGGTACGCTGGATTTAAACGATTTAATGAGGTTTTAGAAACTCAGCCCGATATCATAGATAAAGCGGGGGCTGAACCTCTTTCCAATGTTTTAGGGGAGATTGAATATAAAAATGTATCCTTTCGCTATAACGATGATTACAACGTTTTGGATAATGTAAGTCTAACGATTAAAGCAGGTAAAACGATTGCCTTGGTCGGACCTTCCGGTGGGGGGAAAACTACCCTATGTTCTCTCTTACCGAGATTTTATGACATAACCGCAGGATCGTTGACCATTGATGGTAAGGATATTCGGGATTTTACACTAGAGTCTCTTCGAAACGCAATCGGCATTGTGCAGCAGGATGTCTATCTGTTTGACGGCTCAATTAAAAAAAATATTGCCTACGGTAAGGCCGATGCTACGGACGACGAAATCATACAGGCTGCTCAAAATGCCAATATTCATGAGTTTATTATGTCTCTTGACAAGGGTTATGATACGTTCGTAGGGGAACGAGGAGTCAGGCTCTCCGGTGGTCAAAAGCAACGACTGTCAATCGCCAGGGTGTTTCTAAAAAATCCTCCGATCTTAATCTTGGACGAGGCTACCTCAGCGCTTGATAACGAAAGTGAACAATACATCCAAAAATCACTGGAAACCCTCTCTAAAGACAGAACCACCATCGTGATTGCGCATAGGCTGAGTACAATAAAAAATTCGGACGAAATTATCGTGGTTACTGATGTTGGCATCCAAGAAAGAGGCAGCCACAAACAGCTGATTGAAAACGACGGAATATATGCTCATTACTATAATATGCAATTTGAAGGCTTGGAATAGCTGGCAACAAGGCAAGTACTCTTCAAGGCTTAAGGCAATCGACTGTAACCATGTTTTACTTTCCAAAGATAATACTTCTCAAACATTATTTTGCTAATGTCGCAAACTGGATTCGGTAACACTAGAGAAAATCTACGTGGTTTTAGCAAGCTATCTGCTATACTCAACATTTCCTTATCACCGGCATCCATGATACATAGCTCTGGTATCTTCTCCATGGGCTTTTCTTCGAGCTTATTATTTCCACTTAACAATCTGACAATGTTTTCCGCAGCAGTCTTGGCAGATTCATCGGCAAGATATCCCGTCCTGGGAATGCCAATGGGAACTGGTGTTTTAAACTTTCTGGGCAAATCGGCGGCAATACCAACTCCGAAAATACTCGGGTACTTTTTATGCTGGTAAGCATTGTTAACGGATATGAAAGCATCTTCAGTTCCTAATCCGGTTGAATCCTCGACAACCTGGGCACCTTTAAACATCGGCATAAGCATCGAAAACTTGTAGGGGATGCTTTGCCCTTGTTTAAGTACGATGTTTTCGTTAGAAACTTCTTCAATTTCTGCATTGGTTATGTAGTTTATCCTAAACATGGATAAAAGTTTTTTTAGTAAGAAGTTACTTCCAGTAATTCCTCCTAAACCCAAGTGCCCTAGGAAAGGCTCTGGGGTAATAAAGGTGATTTTAACTTTCTTACGTATACCGAGATCTCGACATCGCTTCTCTAAGTTAAACAGGAATTCGTAAGCAGGCCCAGTACACTGAGATCCTTGCGTTGCACCAATTACGACAGGACCGGGGTCTTTAATAAATTTTAACCAGCGTTTCCTAGTTTCTCGCGCTGTTTCGGGATTAACGATAAAGGACACGTTACTGTCCAAACTTAAACCTGGTATTTGGTCAAAGATCCATTCCGGGCCAGTTGCAATGATCAAATAATCATACTTAAAGTCTTTTTCTCTGCATCGGACAAGCTTCTCTTCCGCTAATACTTCAATGATTTCTGCACAGATAAATTGAACTCTTGCTTTGGCCGTTACGGGTTTTAACGGTACTGTTATATCCTTGAGTTTCCTCTTCCCTAAGGGAATCCAGATTAGCGACGGTACAAACAAAAAATTAGGGGATTTTGAGATCATGATGACCTCGTGTTGATGACCTAATTTCCGCCTTAGTTCTAAAGCACTTGTGAGACCCCCAAAGTTTCCTCCCAACACGATAATTCGAGCCATGGTTTTTCCTCCTTACTTATAAAACCATAAAGCCTTCTCTACGTAATTTCAGCTATTATCTGGGAAACAAACTATCGTCACCCAAGGTTGTGACCAACTTGGCCGTTGTTGCCCCAAACACAACATGATCTACATAACTCAACATTGCTGCTAAAGGTTTTTTACTTTTTCGCACATGTGCTTGAGTACTAATTCCATAAATTCCTTGCCAGGCGATGGATGTTATGCCGATCCCTTTAAGGAGAGAATAGTCACGTCCTGTAGCCGATAATGTGTAGGTCGTGGCAACACCAACTGCGTTTGCCAGTAAGCTATTGGCTATCTTTCCCACTACTTTGCCTTTGGATTTATGGGCATCTTTTTTGGTTACAAACAAGCTTGCAGCCATCTGCTCATATCGAGAATCGGTTAAGCCGAATTCAAACTCTATTTTATTGAGGATTCTGCCTGGGATAGACCCTAGCATACCTGCCACGATTCCTAGAAAAATTCGATCTTTGATTTTGTGCATTAACAATTTCCTCCTCTAGTTAATGGTCTTAGTATGCGAGTTATAAAGTAGATAATTCAATTCCGTTACAATTACCAACAAGATTCTTATAATAGAATAAATACCCAAAAACAAATTTCATCTATTCCTAGATTTATGAATATCAGTGAAGGTTTCAAATATCTTTCCTTTCACCCCGACACAAAAAGGCGCCGATATGCAAAATCGGCACCTTTTATTGGTTAATATTTCCTATCTCTCTTGAGCTTTTACTTTTCGATTAATATGAGTATGCACTATGCACTGCCACAGGAATAGACGACCCGCGTATTGCGAGGATGTTATCTGATAGTTTAACCACATCTTGCCCAATCTCCCGTGATACACTCGGTACATCCCCCGGCATGAATGAGTCTGTTGCGGCACACAGGACATTTATCATGCTCTATTAACCATTGTTCACATGGCTCAACGCAAAATGTCTTTCGGTTGCAATCAGCACATATGTCTTTCACTCTCTCACCTCTCCGTACATATATTTGATTACAAAGGAACTCTTGTTCTGATTATAACCTTACGTAAGACAGATATCAATAATATTTGTTATTCATTCTAGCTACCCAGAAATTTTCCCTGCTCTTAGAAATCGAGAAAAACAAAAGAGCCTTTGCCAAGTTTGATACTGGGCTAGGCTCCACAAGTCACATCTTAGACATCGCAGTCTGAAGTATAGGTAATCCGAAATGGATAAACGCTGCAATAACCGCAATGGTAATGGCCACTTTAAATAGCTTTTTAAGAATAGATACTACAATAAAAATTCCAAAAATTAAAACCACTATTCCCTTTAACCCCAGCCCAGCAAAAAAAGTCAGCATACACTTCTCCCTTCAATTTTTGGTAGAATAAAAAATCATTACTGGAATAATTATGCCAAATACCACGAGCTTTTCACAAAAGCATCTAATGCACTCATTATGACTTTCCACATTTTCCGCCATTTTCCTTCTCAAAGTAAATAATTTATAGGTAAACTACGAAAATCTCTATCGCTATCCCCTAATGACACAGCCCCAGGAATCAGCACATTCCTAGGGCTGTGATTTTATTAGTTAGGATTCATTTTGATATGCCCATCGCTGTATAAAATCCGCTTAGTTGTTCATCTGATCTTCTATGTACTGGAAAACCTTAAGAGTATCAACTGTCACAGGAATAAACGCCCTAAGTCTTTCTAGATACTGTTTTCTTTTGGCTATTGCCAACGCAATCGGAAAGGTCAGATCGAGCAACCAAGACAAGCGGATCAACTTAATATCCACAGAGGTTTTGACAGAGGTATAAGAAATTTGTTTTCCACTTAGAATGCCTTGAACAATTTCCGAGGAATAATTTTCCCCTTCATGATTACGCTCTACAGCAAAATGCGGCGTCCGCAAGGGGTCCTCATAAAAACTAATGACCTGCTCAAAAATGTCTAGTTTATCGGCATCCCGGATGAGCCTGCAAAACATCAAAGTGTCTCCGCTCACGTTTTCATTGATGACGCGTTGATTGTGATTCTTGATGGCTGTAAGAATAATCTCTTTTTCCAAATCACTCACACGGCCCGAAAAGATCTTAGCCCTTTCCAAAACCGAGAGGCCTAATTTCGCATGATCTTCACTCTGGTGATCTTTGAAGGTATGGTACTTTGCATACTGTTCAAAACGTCCAACATCATGAAGAAGCCCAATAACTTCCGCCAGAAACATGTGGTTCGTATCTAGTTGAAGATCCTGTCCAATTGTTAGCACATAATCTCGAACTCTAAGGGAATGTTCTCTTTTATATCTTAGGTTGGCCGCGACTTCTGCATCTTCTGCAGGATAGCTCTTTGAGTAATCTTCAAACCATGCTCTAAAAAAGCAGACATCATCTTGAATCATTTATAAGAACTCCTTAAATCTTCATTATTGGGAACTTAGATTACTAATATTATCCGGTACTACATTAATACAATGCTCCAAATAAATCCATTATTATAAGTTTAGTATCTTGCAGTGTTTTCGTTAATAAAATAGTTAATAGACTCTTCATTTGGCCGATAAGCATCTATTTCCACGAACAACTCATTTATCTTTTTTTAACGAAGACTTAATATTGTTTTTACACACAAGTCATATAATAATATATGGTAGTTGAAAATGGCAAAGAAATTCGTATCTCAGCTCACTTGATAGTTGTACAACTTGAAAGGAGACCTTTAATGCATAGTCTGACATACGGAGAAGTTTCCTTTACAGAAATGGTTTCGATCATAAAAGCTTACACTGCTCAAGACCCAACTATGGAATATGTAATTGCCGTGGGGACCGACAGCCAAAATTTCAGCTATACAAAGGTACCTGTTACTGTAGGTATCCACAAAATAAAAAATAAAGTCGGACAAGGTGGCATTTATTTTTTTGAAATCAAGAAAATAAAAAAGATTAATAACATTCGACAAAAGATATTTTACGAAACAAATTTAAGCATTGAATTAGCTCTTAAACTGAGTACAATTTTTGAAGAAAGTAATATTCTACACGAAATTGAAGTCCATGCAGACGTAGGATATAATGGTCCGACTTCACAATACGTTGCCGAAATTAAAGGTTGGGTAAGAGCTTGCGGATTTCAATGTGTCATTAAGCCAGACTCTTATATGGCATCAAGCGTCGCAAACAGGTTATCGAAATAAGACAAGTTTTCTTTACCGCCCTAGCGAGCTCTACAGAAATCAATAAATTATCTCAAATGTATTTTATTAACAGCTACTGAAATAGAATACTCATGTGAATAATCGCCAGAATTTTACTTTTATACTCTATGGAGGTAATATATGAATCCCAAGGTTGATGACTCTTTGAATAAAGCCAAAAAATGGCTGGAAGAATTCGAGAGATTGAGATTGATCATTCTTGACTGTCATCTGACCGAAGAATCCAAAACTCGAGAGTCGAGGGTTGAAAAATATATGCAGCAAATTCTCAATGGAAGGGATTAAATGATTTTTGTCCTGCCAATTTTACACCTCAAGGATATCTTCGGCGATATGGTACCGTGCTATACGTTTACATAACTTTGGAAACTCCGAATGATTTTATTGCCCAAATCAAACTTATTTCGTTAGTTGTCCAAATTACTCATTTTTGTTCGATTTCCATAACACATTCGCCTTTAATCTTTTCAACCAGGAACTGCAGGGCATCAATAACATGTGGTCTGATGTCGCCGCCTATCAGCACATACATTATGTCATCACCAAGTTCGAGCTGGCCTTCATTAAGCCAAACCCTGACATGGAAGATACCGTCCATTTTATAGGTTTCAGCAATCGCCACATCAACCTTTGCTGCATCATAAGCAAATTCTATTCCCTTCACCATCGAACCGTCATCAATTCCTTGGCGAACCTTGGCTTTGGGCGTTTGACGCACAACGCCATTATGAACTAAAAACATCCCTTCCTGTAAAGCCGCCGGATCAGTTTTTGCTTCTTTGAGCCATTCGTCGATTGATGGCGATGGTTTTTTCATTTTTCCATTAATCATAAACTATAACACTCCTTATCTATTTAGGTAAATACAATGCACGATCATTTCCCATTCATAGTCCTATAGGTATAGCTTTGCCTATAGGACATTGCTTTTTTCCATCTTTTTCTCCATCTTTTTCTCCCTCCATTATTATAGTGCTTCCACGCGCTTTCTCAATGCCAATTTCTTCTGCAAAGATAAAAAATTAAAAGTAATACCTATCATTGCCAAGAAACCAATATAGCCGCATATAGGAAACAAAACTGCCTGTCCTGACCCAAATCCGGCGCCCAAAAGACCCCAATAAATTCCATTGCAATTTGCGGGATTATATATCTTCCATATACAATTTTATTCCTTTCTGAACGTTATTCATGCGTGGGATGGCACATCTTCGCTGTTTGAATGCTGTGGCAGCAACTCCAAAGTGGAACCCCTTACTTCAATAAGTAAGGGGTTCTTGAAGTTCAGGGATTTCGTGGAATTCTTGACAACCACTTAGCTGTTGTTTATTCTTAACATAGAAATCAAAATTTGTCATAAAAAGACATAGGAAGACACGAAACATTTTTATTTGACTGTATATTGCTCAGGAGGCATTTGATGAAAAATAAATATACAATTATACTCATTCCGCCCGATCAATCCTCCACCCACCAGTTTCAGCTTTCCAAACGCGGAAGAAAGTATCTTGGTGCTGGATTGCTCCTATTTGGATTGATAATCATCGGCATATTTGCTCAAAACCTCTATCTGAGTCATTACATAAAGGAACTCCAACCTACTATCGTCCACATTGATCAGCTCCAATCCAAAATTGAAGAACGGGATCAAGAAATCTCGAACTTAACTGAGAAATCTAATCAAGTAACTAAAGATCTAACAGAAATCACAAACTTAGAAGCTAAGCTCTCTACTATTCTAAAAATACATCCGAGCACATTCGCTACACCTCTTAGCCGCAGCACTAACCTTGCCACCCAAAGCTATACTCCATCTACTCCCCAAACTCAAACTTCTGCCTCAAATAGTTCAACTCTAGCTGCTCATATAAGTCTCTTACAAAAGTACTATGAAGCCGCCGTCCAACAAAAAGAGCAGCTCGATCACACTCCAAGTATTCTACCTGTCCAAGGACAAATTAGCTCTTCGTTCGGATATCGTCGAAATCCCTTCGGAGGTTGGTCATCAGAGTTTCATAATGGAATTGACATCGCTTGTAATTACGGGACACCTGTATTAGCTACCGCTGATGGGATCGTCACTTTCGCTGGTTGGAATTCTGTATACGGTCGAAAAATAGAAATTGATCATGGTAATGGAATTATAACATTTTACGGTCACAATTCCCGTCTTCTGGTAAAAAACGGTGATCATATAAAGAAATTTGCTGTCATTGCGTACAGTGGAAATTCGGGACGAAGTACAGGTTCTCACCTTCATTACGGAGCCATTGTTAATGGAAAAAATACCGATTCCTTAACTTTCACAAATCCAACAAAGGAGGAGTAATCCAAATGTTCAAAAAACCTACTACTCATTCCCGAGGTGGGGACAATACATTTATTGCAGCAGAGTGCCAAATAAGTGGTTCCATTACGATTAATGGAAATGCCCGAATTGACGGAAAAATCGAAGGCAGTGTCCTAGCTACAGGTGATTTGGTAATAGGCGCAAGTGCTATTTTAAAGGCGAACATTGAAGCAAATACTGTGAGTATTGCCGGAGAGGTCCACGGAAATATTAAGACGACAGATCTGTTAGAGCTAAATGCTACAGCACGCTTATTTGGCGATATTTGCACTCGACAATTTAAAGTCGATCAAGGTGCCCGTTTTATTGGAACGAGCCAAATTCTTGAAGAAACTAATTCCTCAAACATTCACGAAATTACCACAAAGGATTCGAACTCAACGAATGAGACCAAACTCGTAGCGACGCGCGCCTAAGTCCTTCCCCTCAATTTATTCATCTCACATTAAATAAATATCAAATCCCGCATTGTTGACAACCAGCCTCTCGGATATTAGCTGAGGGGCTGGTTGTTATCTTTCCTCGTCACTATTTTTGTTCAAAATTAAGCCCTGATGCAAAATGAGTTGTTTAGCGTAAATTGACATCTTTTCCTCGCCCTACTATAATAGTTCATATTCGAACTGTTATAGTCTTGAACTAATTCAATGGTTGGAGGTCAATAAACATGGATTATAATGATAATAAAGTTAAGCAAGCTGCAGAAGTAGTCCAATCTTTTGTGGCAATCAGTAAAGCTCTAACTAAATTTACTAAACAAAACGCTGCAAGCCTTGGTCTAACTTTACAACAAATGGGAATCTTAAATACGATCTATTCTTCACCTGAAACAACTCTCAAGGAAATAACAGAAAAGTTACAGCTCTCTAAAAGTACAGTAAGTATTAATGTGGACGATCTTGTCAACTTAGCTCTCGTTGAGCGGAATACCTTTAAAGAAGACCGCAGGGAAATTCACTTGAACTTAACCTCTACAGGTCAAGCACTAGCAAAAAAATCTTGCCAAAACGCACTCTCATATCAGGCCATGATCTTAGCATTAGAAAAACTATCCGAAGAAGATATTCAACTTCTACTTCAAATACATCATGAACTCTTGATCGACTTGCAAAACTGCACGCTTTAATATAAAACCATCTTTGTGTTCCTCTTATATTTTGCTACTTGAACTCCAACGTATTGCCTGCCGCAGCCCAGACAAACACGCCGGGAAATTCAGCCGCTAACTTACTCAACATAGCTAATCCAGTACAGTGATTCGCAGCCAAACAAGCCAAATCAAGTCCTTTGAGATAGTCAATCGTTTGTTGTTGCTGATCCTGAGTTGCAGGGCCTAGATGGGTACCACCAATAATCGCTCTTATTTTGTTCTCGCCCGTCAACCGTTTAGCATGTTCTACGATATTTACTAACCCTGAATGCGCACAGCCTAAAAGGATAACTAATCCCTGGTCTGTCTTATAGAATAAGCTAAAATCATCTGGAAGAGTGTCTTGGATGATTTGCCCGCCCTTCATCTCAACGAGTCTATTATCCAAATGTTCAAATGCTGTTTCACGAGGGATTTCACCACTTAGCCAAAGTCCAGGATTTAGTTCTACGGGTTCTCTATGCCAGTGAAACTCAGCTCCGGCGCTCTCCAGTTGCTCCTTACGAAACGGTACACCAATATATTTGTTCTCATGTTCCTTAAATCCCAGGGCATAGTGCTCTGAAAACAAGTCCGGATGAGCGTAAACCGGAACTCTTCCTCTATACTCCAGAAACTTTAGCAGTCCTCCCGTGTGATCATAGTGCCCGTGACTTAAGATCACTCGGTCAATTCGCCGAAGATCACGACCCAAAATCTGAGCGTTACTAAGAAGGTTTCCCTGTTCCCCTGTATCAAATAATATACACTCATCACCAAAATCCAGGAGCATAGACAACCCCCACTCTGACAAGAGCCCTAACGGAGCCCCTACTGTATTCTCTATCAAGATCGTTACCTTTAACCTTTTCATCGCCATACCTCCTTTACGAACGTTCTCCAGTTGGGCGTTATGTTAATTATTGTAAAAAATTTAGGTTAATTAATAGGCCATTTCACACTTTTTCACGGAATTTTATCTTCGACATACAATAATTGTGTGCCGAAGGAGGTGTTCTAAACATTTCAACCTCAGACCTTAATCTACGTGTTGATACAAGGACGAAAATCGTCGCTGGCCCATTCTTTACAGAGACAACCTTACAGCTAGCAATAGACTGTTTCATCGCTACAAATGTTACCGGCTTGGTGCAGCTGTTAGTGCCAACTTTCAACAAATCCCCCGAATCGTATGAGTGCAAAGAATTCGAGCCACAGAATTCAGACATTGACATCTTAGATACACCACTCCTTAGCAAGAGATCGTCCCCGTCAATTAAAACATATAATACCGTAAATGCTTTAAGGCTGGAACCTCTAGCAGGAATCGGCTCTCCACCTGGAACAGTGAATCTGGTGACTGGGATTACATATATTAACGCAAGTGGGATTGTCATCTCTTATGGGCAAGAATTCATGCTTAGCGTGTGTGAGTCGGGTGCACCTGAATTCGCTTGGAGAGTAGAAAGTTCTGGAGAAACTGGTCTCCCTGTCTATATTGATGGAGCCGGTAACATGATACCCTTTGATACGCCTGGCGGAATCTTTCTTTTCGATGATGGAAGCATGCTTATAGTGACTCGACTTAACCATATACTTAATTTCTCGATACGCTATATTTTAGCGACAAACCTCAATATTCTAGGGTCGGGCTTAACTCAGCAATCGATTCAGGGGTTTGACCCGACTCAGATATCCGTGTTTCTCAATCAAGCAAATCACCTGAAAGTGCAAGATGGGACACTAGCTGATATATTTCCTCAGCGGACCTAGACCACCATACTTTTCCATTTGCTTGCCGTTAGCTTTTGCCACAGTTCAGCATCCGAGGTTCCAAGAACTACTTGTCTGGAATGAGATAGTTGAAGAAGATACTTCAAAACCTCTTCCCAAAAACTTTGTCCGCTACTCAGTTTTCCTACTGAAAAAAGCAACGGTACTTCATTGTTGTCCCGAAGGACTAACTGAGCGATAGCCATACGATAAGCAAAATAATCTCTTTTCCCTTCGATCACAGCTCTCTCTATTGCTCCTTTAGCTGGTGAAGAGGACATTTGACTGAAAATCCACTTTTTTTCTTCTTTAAGTTGCTTACCGTACACGGTTTTCCATTCCTGCCAAGAATCTTCTAATAAGGCCTGCGCGTCATCCAAGGCATCATGCAAGCCTTCATAGGCCATCCACTGCCGTTTAACCGTCTCTATCTTTTTCTCCAGAACAGTCAACGACGGAAATTTGAGGATGCTTTGGAGACTTTGTTCTGCGGTCTCCAGTTGCCGGCGAATTTCCACCTGTTCTTTTTGCCATACTGCTATTTCAACCATCTTTTCTTCATTGAAACGATGGTTTTCACGTTCTAAATCCGCCAAAGGTTCCAAAATCTTAGCGAGATACTCCATATTGCGGTCGCCGAGCAAATTATAGAACTTCTCTGTAAACTGGGTAACTTCCCTCTCCGCCTCATCTTTCGCTCGCAGTTGCCTGGCAACCTTGAGAACGGCAGCTAAGACTTCATCACTGTCTGTTGCCTGGGTCCCCCAATTTCCCAACTTCTCCTGGAGTTGTTTCGCAGATGTTGCCATCTTACTTTCTTCCATCTTCTGCTGTTCTAGTTCAAGCTCTAACTCACCATGCCATAGCTCCAACTGGTGTTTCTTGCGCTGGTGGTCTTCCCACCCGTTCAACCAAGCCGCAAGGTCAGCTACGTTCGCTTTGCTAAAAGCCTGGTCCAGGATCATAGTACGGGAACTTATTATCCTGCGTAGTTTCTCTTCCCAACGAACTTTATCATTCAATCGTTCTAATTCCAGTTGTAATTGTTCTACCCGCTCCCGTTGGTTACGAAATTCCTTAAGTTGACTTGTGAATTCCCGGTAATTTGAAGCATGATAGTTTTGGTAGCGTTTTGCTAAGCGCAGAGAAAACTTTTCGCCAATACTTTTCACACCTAACTGTTCCTGCAGCACCCTATCAAGAAAGTTACCAATTTTTGAGCTTTGCCACTGTGCCAAATACCTTTCGTTTTGCGCCATTTTAATTTCCAAGGCATTTGTTACTCCGGCCATAACTGAAAATCCTTGAAGCCTGGTAATCTCTGCCATGCAGACTTTTTGTAATTCCTCAAATCTGCTTTTCACGACCGTAAAGTTGTCCTGTTCCCGTTCCAGTTCCTGCTGGGCTTTGTGCTTCTCTTCTTCAGCCCGTCGCAACCGCTGAACTTCATTGTCCGACAGTCCCTGATATCCAGACGTTTGTAGAAAATCTTGCGTTTCGTGAATTATTTGTGTCCGCATTTGGACTTCGACAGCTATCCGGCTTACCTGTTCTTGAAGATATGCCCACTCCATGCACTCTTCGCGCAAGCCCTCAATCACGGCCCAGTCTACTTGGGTCTCATGGGTAAGTTCAGTCAACTTTGATTCTGATTCCCTGTAGCGTTCTTCCAGCCTAGCGAGCTCACCTTGGAGTTGACGTAACTCACGGTAGTCCAAGTTTTGACGAAGCACAGTCAAGCGCTCTTGAGTTTTTGCTGCATAAGAAATCCTTTCAGCGAGAATTTTCTCTTTTTCCTGGAAATTTTTTATCTCAATAAGCAACAGCCGTTCCTTTTCTTGTTGGCGGTGTGCTTCTTCCCATTCACGCCGCAGGGAATCATACTCAGCCTTGACCTGCACCATGCTCTCCGTTTGCTCTTTTACCCTCTTTTGTGCCCCTGCAATAGAAGCCCGCACTTTACTCAGCGAGAGGCCAGCGTCTCCTCCTTGCCGCATGTTGCGGACACACCGAGATAAGATAGCAGTTTCATCATTTTCTGGCCATTCCACGACTCCTCCCTGACGGAATGCTCGTAGCTTTACCCCAAATAAATATTCTCCCAGCGTCATCTGTTCTGGCAAGGAAAGTTGCTGTCCAGTTTCATCCTCAATCGCCAGTACTGAGAATCGCTCTTGGCCATCGTCCTGCAGAACCGATTGTCGACAAATATGTAAGCGTTTGTTTTCCCCAGCCATCCACACTTCAACTAAGCCCTTAAACGCTTGAACTTCTGCAACCCAAGGGGTCTTTAAATCATAGTATAGTTCTAGGAGTAAACGACCGAGCATCCTTTGACGATTTCTGTCCTCGGAAAAAAGTAAAACTGGGCCAACAGGAAATGTCAGGTCGAGGTCCCCTAGGCCTCTTAGATTATGGGTTATGATTCGTTCAATCCTCATCGTCTTCCCGTCCCTGCCCCAGCGCTGCTAGCCCTATTTTCTGTACAAGTTCCCAATGCTCGTAATCCTCAGAGCTCTCTGATACATCAAGGCGCTCTTTGATTTTATCGGCAAATAGTTGGGCTAGTATGGGAAAACCATCTCCGTTTGCAGTCTTTCGTCCCACCTTATTAACGGTATCTTGCTCTGATTGAGATGGTCGCCCTTCGGAGGGTAAGACCTCAATGTAACGGAACTTACCCGCCAATAGTTTCTGCAAGGCGGGAAGGGCTGCTTCTACGTCTTCTAAAAATCCAACCAAGTTGAGCCTAAATATATTTTTTTGCCGTTCTTGTGTGCTCGTTTCTGCCAATAGTTTCTCGACAAGAGCTGCCATATCGGGTTCGATAGCCAGTGTCTTTTCAATATAACGACGCTGACCTAATTCCCGAAATTCCAGCCGAACGGACCCTTTTTCAATCTCCCCCAACAGGACACCATGGGGCCCGCTTTCACGAAAACTCCTAGCTTCAGACGAGCCACAATCGGCCCAATACGTTTCTCCCTCTTGCCGGACCTCACTCCAAACATCCCGATGCCCTAAGGCTAAATAATCCAAACCACTCCCGGCAATCTGCTCAGGTAGGATAGAAATTAAGCTTTTATTCTTTACTGAACCTACTTCAGTAGGAAGTAGCATAATCTGAAGCGTTCCATCCCTCGAAGTTTGAAAACCATCAAGAAATGGCTCACCTTGGCAATAAGAGGTGCATCCCGCTCCATAAACCGTGACGTTCAGGAAAGTTTTTACGCTGCTGAGGCCACCTGAGAAGATATGCACATTACTCGGCCATACTGTCAAGCGATAGGCAGATGTCGTAACGAGCGGATCACGTTCTCCAGGAACGATAAAAATTTTTGTTTCCTCTAACTTGGCAAATGATTTAGCCACTCGCTCAACCGTCTCTTTGCGCACATACTCTTGTTCGAACAAATTTCCAGCCAGTAAAAGAAAATCAATTTTTTCCGAACGGCAAAGTGAGAGGACACCTTCAAATGTCTGCCACAGGTCTTGATTTCGTTGGGCAACCCACTCCTCCGGCCCCTCCCATGAAGGGCTGTCCAAGCGAAATCCTGCACAATGTAAAACACGTATACCTGAAGCCATATATATCACCTCCTCATCATTAACTGAAGAGAATATAACTCTACTTTTACCTAGGCATTTCGACTAGACCCTTAGTTGCCGATAATCGCCGGCCGGACATCGATTTTGACATCATAAAGCGTACTACCGGCGGCTCTATCAGTTAGTCGTTGAGAAGTAAGGGCATTTACAACACGATTCTCAAGCGCATTTTCGTTCCAAAACAGCCCTTCGGTAACTACTACGCCTGGGGGAACGGTTGTCGTTAATTTCAGGATAAAATGCACTTCGCCCCGCTCGTTAAAAGCAATCACTTTCTGGCCGTCCTGCAGATTCTTGGTCTCAGCATCTTTGAAATTCATTTGTAAATAAGCTGGTTCCTTTTTACGAAGTAAATCGGGGCGCTCATTGAAGGAAGAATTAAGCGAATACAAACTAGGTGCGCTCATCAGATAGAATGGGGCATCATCACCGTAAGGCTCAAAATAGCGCGGCAAAGGCTCAGCTTCATGAGGATTGTATAGTTCTATTTTACCTGATGGAGTAAGGAAGGTCGTTTTGTAATTCTCTGGCAAGGAGAGTTCGACGGGGTGGCCTGCTTGAAGTTGCGCCAAATCAACGCTTTCGAGCCATGCAGTGGGAGGATCAATTAATTGATTAATAACATCGTCAGTCTTTTGACTAAAGAAAGACTCCTCAAAACCCATAGCTTGGGCAAGTAACTGGAAAACTTCCCAGTTTGATTTTGCTTCGCCTACCGGAGGAATAACCGCAGCCGCTCTCTGAATACCGTAATGACCATAGGAACGGTACATATCCGGGTGCTCTAATGAGCTTGTAGCCGGCAAGATAATGTCAGCATAGCGGGCTGTATCCGTCATAAATCGCTCATGAACGACCGTAAATAGGTCATCTCTCATAAGTCCTCTGATAATCATATTTTGATCAGGAGCTACGACGACTGGGTTAGAGTGGTACACATACAAACTCATAATCGGCGGTTGCGCTAATTCCGTCAGTGCATAGCCCAGTTGATTCATATTTACAATACGAGTTGGCTTTGGCATGAAATCTTCGCGCGTTACCCTAGCTGTGTTAAAGGCCTTACCGGTAGAAATACTGCTCAACAACCCACCTCCCGGCTTGCCCCAGGCTCCAACAAGTGCAGGAAGACAAGTAATGGTGCGAACGGTCATCGCCCCGTTGCCATAGCGGCACAGACCTGATCCCAAAGAAATAAAAGGCGCGCGGGCCTTGCCGTAACCAGCCGCCATTTCTTCAAGCAAGCTGATGCTAACCCCAGTAATCTGACTGACTTTATCCGGCGGGTAATCGGCCAAAATCTCCGTTCGCAACTGCTCAAACCCCTGTACATGCCGATTTATAAACGATAGATCAATCCAGCCCTCACGCACTAAGATGTGCATTATGCCGAGAGCCAAAGCGCCATCACTTCCGGGACGTACTAACACGACCTTATCAGCCATTTGGGCCGTAGGGTTTTCATAAGTGTCAACAAGCCAGACAGTAGCACCTTGTCTTTTAGCTTCTTGGACATAATTCAGCAGATGAATGTTCGTTGCTAAAGCATTCGTACCCCACAAGATAATCAAATCGCTATGCTTAACCTCATCAGGGTGTAGCGCTAGGGTCCCTCCCATCACCGACGCCCAACCGTAACTCTTGGCAGAAGAGCAAATAGTGCGAGCCAATCTTGAAGCACCTAAACGGTGGAAAAAGCCTTCCCCACAGTTGCGCTGAACAATACCCAGGGTTCCCGCGTAGGAATAGGGCAGGATAGCTTCAGCATCATAGTCAGAAACAATCCCCTTCCACCTATCGGCAATGCCTTGGATCGCCTCATCCCAAGTAATGGGTTTAAACTGACCTGATCCTTTTTCCCCGACGCGCAGTAGAGGTTGCGTCAGCCTTTGTGGGGAGTGAACTGTTCGCTCATAATGGACCATTTTGGGGCATAAAGTCCCTCTAGTATAGGGATGTTCCGGATCACCAGTAACCTTGACAGCATGACCATCGACAACTTTAACTAAAAGCCCGCACGTATCTGGACAGTCATACGGGCAAACAGATCGTTTCCATTCTGAATTCATGAGACAACCTCCTACTATATATGCAATTACAACTTCAAGAACTTCGATAGCAACAGTTTCCTTCATTATACACTGCTTTGCCTAGACGCTAAACATCAAAAAACACTTTGCTTAATGTTTCATGAAAAACCATAAGGAATAGCACTATTGATAGAGAGCCATTGGCTAAAAGCTGACTGATGAAAGATAGGATTTCTTTGAGACATGTTTCCTGCTATAATGTTAGGCAGACTAAGAGGCCAATAAATCATGGAGGATTGATCAAATGAAAGTTTTAGCTCAACTTAAGGGAGAAGACACTTGGCAGGAAATTACATTAGAAGAGTGTTTATTGAAGACAGAAGAAGCAGGATTCTATACACCAGGAACAGTTGAACAATTATTAGAAAATGGTTCAGCAGTAGATACACCTTGGTCAATTTTCAAGAAAGCAATTTAACAAGTCTGAGACTCGATGTTAAATAACAAACATCGGGCCTCTTTGGCTCCGAGAGACGCAGGATGTCACAAGAAGCATTGAATATTTTGTAAACGTGCGAAAAACCGTCCCACAGCAAGGACGGTTTTTCATCTTTTTCATGTAGTTTTTCTTTATCTAAATGAATCTCTGCTATAAGAATACAATAGAGTTATTAATATTTTACGTTGAGTATGTTAAGAATTCTTCAAGAAATTAGTTTTGACAAGTTTTGGAGTACTCATGTACCCCAAAACTTATACTTTCCGATATATTAAGAAAGAGACCTCCATCGGAGATCTCATATTTTCCTGATATTAATAAAGTTAATAAAAAAGTACTAGTTCTAGATTTTCAAAAAAAGTACCCTCCGATTATGCTGTCCCGGAGGGACAAAGAGGAGCATTACATGAAAAAGACTAGGACTATAAGTCCTTCAATTCATTATACAATATTAATTACTACTTTTGTTACGATTGATTCTAGTAAGTATTGGTAATACACAACGGTTTGAACCCCTCATGACTCAAACAGGACGTTTGAGGTTAGAGCGCTGCCCGAAGACACTGTCTTCGCACGTATTAGCCTTCTTGCAGGATGGCAAAGCGCCATGGATGGCGGGAAGGGACCTTCCAGAAAGTATGGAACGATAAGTTATGCTTTCAGACAATACAGAAAAAGAGCGCTCCTTTTATTAATAAAATAAAAGTGAGCACTCACACTAAAATTGCACCTTTAAATCATATTACTCGCAAACTTTTCCTGGATTTAGTATATTTTTAGGATCAAATGCCAATTTTATATTTTTCATTAGCCCTACGTATTCAGGTCCGTATTGCTCTAACATATACTCTTTTTTTGCAAACCCAATACCGTGTTCTCCGGACACTAATCCCCGTAGTTCCACAGATTTACTATACATTGCTTCAAAAACTTCAGCCAGCTTCTTTTTCCAGGCCTCTTCGGAAAGATCATCCTTTAATACATAGACGTGTAGATTACCATCACCTGCATGCCCAAAGCTTCTTATTCGTACATCAAACTGCTTTTGCAGAACATCGGTATATTTAATAAATTCGGCCACTTTATTTCTTGGAACAACAACATCACATTCATCCATCTCAGTTGTTGTAGCTTTCACTGCTTCGAGGAAAGCACCTCTTGCTGACCAAACAGCTTCTTTTCGTTCATCGGTATCAATGATAAAGACGTCGAGTGCACCTTCTTCAAGGCAGATATTAGCCACATTCTCGTAATCTTTTTCTATATCTTCTGTGCTGTTGCCATCAAACGTTAACAACAGATAGGCATCTGAAGAATTGTCAGGGAATTTTTTGCCCAGAAATTCTTCAGCAGCAAGAATAACTTCTCTTTGCATAAATTCTATAGCAGTTGGTGTGGCCTTAGATTTAATAATCTTGGGCACGGTACTTATCGCCATATCAAGATTTGGAAAAGGTATTAATAATGATATCGCTTTCTTGGGCAGTGGTATAAGCTTCAATATTGCTTTCGTTATAATACCCAACGTTCCTTCTGATCCGCAGATTAAATCTTTTATGCTGTATCCGGAAGAGTTTTTAACCACTTTCCCTCCAACATTAATGACTTCTCCGTTAGGAAGAACGACTTCGAGCCCTCTAATATAGTCTCTTGTAACTCCATACTTAACAGCTCTCATACCGCCCGCGTTAGTATTGATGTTGCCCGCGATTGTCGCCGATTTTTCACCTGGATCGGGTGGATAAAATAAATCGTATTCTTCAACATATTTACCGATTTCCATTAAAAGCACACCCGGCTCAAGGGTTAACGTTAAGTTTTCTTCATCAATTTCGAGTATTTTGTTCATCCCGCACATGTTCATCATAATTCCACCGAAAATCGGAACAGATGCCCCCACAAGACCTGTTCCCGACCCTCTTGCCACAACTGGAATTGTATTCTCATAGGCATATTTCATTATTTTGGACACTTCATCTGTTGAAAGAACTTCAACTAAGACATCAGGCATTCTACTGATTCCACCCAATTCATCATGGCTGAAATCTTCACTAATGGACTCTCCCGTAAAAACTCTATCTTCCCCTAGAACCGACACTAAGAACTCAATATCATTAGCATCAAGCGTTTTATAATCGTTCATGAAATTACCTCCACGTTTTCTTAATTTATCCGCTGACTAATCGCCATGAAGTCCCAACCTCGAACTACAAGTGGCGCTCTTCGAAAATATAGCCCCCTGGATAAGTTCAGTTAAACTTCCGATGGAGTTTCAAACTCCACTAGTTATCGAGCACAAGCCTCAGCTCTTGAGTTTTTAATATCTTCAATTAATTGAGGAACGATATCGTAGATATCTCCAACAATTCCATAATGAGCTACATTAAAAATCGAAGCATTGGGGTCTTTATTAATCGCAAATATGCGCTCTGAGCTGTTCATTCCAGCAGAAAACTGAACTGCACCTGAAATGCCGAGAGTAATGATTAGCTTTGGCTTAACCGTTCTACCGGATAGACCGATTTGCTTCTTAGCATTAATCCAACCCGACTCAACAAGGGGCCTTGTTCCAGCTATTTGAGCGTCTAGAAGATTGGCTAATTCTTCAACCATGGCCATATCCTTTTCAGACTTTAGGGCCCTTCCCACAGCAACTATGACTTCTGCGTCAGAGATATTTTCTTCAATTTCTTTTTTTGTAACTTTTAAAACTTCAATATTAGACGTCAATCTTGCTTTGTCCAGTTCACATACAGTAATCTGTCCACTTGGCTCGCATTGTTTTTCCGGAGCATTCATAACCTTATATCTTACCGTTGCCATTTGAGGTCTTGTGTTAGGACAAACAATTTGAGCCATGATATTACCCCCGAAGGCAGGTCTTATCTGAACAAGGTCTGAATCTTCTTTCATTTCCAACACTGTACAGTCTGCTGTTAAACCCGTTCTAAACCTTGCAGCTACTCTTGGGGCCAGTGATCGGCCAATGGTTGTCGCTCCAACCAGTAAGGAAGATGGTTTTATCTTATTAACGAAGTCTTCAAAAGCTGCTGTATAAGGCTCTATTCTGAAGTGGTTTAATTCTTCATAATCGTAAACAAAAACTTCGTCCACTCCATAATAAAGTAATTCTTTGGCCTTATCCGTAATATTGTGTCCAATAAATACGCAGTAAACAGGAAAATTAACCACTGCAGCAAGTTCTTTTGCTTTTCCAATGAGTTCCATGGTCACGGGATGGATTTCCCCTTCAACATGGTCAACATAGACCCCGATGCCACTCCACGCACTCTTATCTACCTTAGCAACCTCTTCTTCAACAAATTCCATGACACCTTTTGGTCCCTTTTTAACGCATATCTTGCACATTTTACAACCAGCGTTAATTTCAATAATCCCGTTATTATTTTCAATAGCATCGAATGGACAGACATCAATTAATTCTTGAATATTCGACTCATTAACTTTATCTTGGTGACAAATTAGCTTGCTCATCTATAAACCTCCGTTTCTTTATACAAACTTTAGTTGTTTTAGTTTCTCAGCTATTTTAAAACTGAGCTGTGCCCCAGTACCTGTCCATGTCTCTCTATCGTTATTAGCAGAGGGTGGAAAGATCCTCTCTACTTGTGTTGGTGAACCTGTAAGTCCATATCTCTTTTCATCTTTATCTTCAAAATCATTTAATGATATAATTTTAATATCTCGATCTTTAGTACTTATTTTTTTTCTATAGGATGGAAGTCTCGGTTGAAATATATCTTTTTCTACGGTTAATAGACATGGGAATTGAATTTCAGCTATTTCAAGTGTGTTTGGCATGTCCATTTCTACAACAACAGATTTTTCTTTTATTTCAATTATTTTTAAAACATTCGCTATATGTGGTATTTCGAGATATTCAGCCATCTCCGGGCCGACTTGCGCGGTATCACCGTCAGTCGTCTGTTTGCCACAAAGGATCAGATCAAAATCACCCATCTTACGAACCCCTTGAGAAATGGTATAAGATGTAGCAAGAACGTCTGCTCCTGCAAATTTTCGATCGGATACCAAAGCGCCTTCGTCAGCACCCATCATAAATGCTTCTTTGATAACATCTTTTGCTTGAGGTGGTCCCATGCTTATAACTTTGATCGTTCCACCTTCTTGTTCTTTAATTCTCAAAGCTGTTTCAATAGCAAACAGATCATAAGGATTCATTTTTGAATCGACACCGTCTCTTTTTAAAACACCTGTTATTGGATCAACTTCAATTTTCGTAGTTCCAGGAACTTGCTTAATACAAACTAATATTTCCATGACTTAACCTCCTAGTTATATAGTAGTTTTATTAAAAAAGATCACGCAAACTTTTAATTGGTTTTAAAAAATTAGCGAATAGTTCAAGGTGTTGGTCTGACCACCTGACCATTTCCATAATAACATAAGATTCATACTTATACAAAAGAAATATATTGTCAATCTTTACTCAACAATCCATTGCTTTTCCTAAGAATCAATCAAATTCACAAACACTCATAAATACAATAAAAGAAGAGCCCTTTTAGGCTCTTTAGTAGAAATATTTAAATCAGGTAGCCATGTCAACTCAATGGTTGCTCTCTGATTAAGGAGACAGTACAAGACGCAAATATAGTACCTTACATGCCTAAATTATGTTATACTAATCTAAGGAGGTACCGAAAATGATTAGACAAGCAGTAGCAAATGATTTATGCGAAATTCTAGAAATTTATAACGATGCTATCTTAAATACTACAGCAATATACACCTATAACGTTCAGACGCTTGAGGAGAGAACGTTATGGTTTAATAAAAAGAATGAGGATGGAATCCCCGTTCTTGTTTTTGAAGACAATAATAAGGTTATTGGGTTTGCAACGTATGGCCCTTTTAGAGCCTGGCCAGCTTATAAATATACAATAGAACATTCAGTTTATGTACATCATGGATATAAGCGCCGTGGAATTGGTACTGCACTCGTAAAAGAAATAATGAGAATTGCTGATGAAAGAAAGTTTGCCACATTAGTTGCGGGCATTGATGCATTTAATCAAACTAGCCTTAAAATGCATGAAAAATTAGGCTTTGAATACTCCGGCACCATAAAAAATGCGGGCTTCAAGTTTGGTAAATGGCTTGATTTAGCATTTTATCAGTTAAATCTCTCAGGCCCTGAAAATCCGATTGATGGCTAGTTAAATTCAATAAATTTTTTTTGTCATTTTATGAAAAACAAAAATCCCGCCTAAACGGGTAAGTACGAGAATAAGTGTTAAGTACAGTTATGCTAAGACTGGAAATATTGTATAAAAGACAGTCCCGTAATTTCCTGTTTTGAATTCAAAAATAGCGTTATGCCTTTGGGCGATACCCATTGAAATCGCTAGTCCAAGGCCCGTTCCGGTTTCTTTAGTTGTGAAAAATGGCGTACCAATTTTCTCTTGTACGTCCTGAGGTATTCCTGTGCCGTGGTCAGCAATAGCTAATACTACTTTATCCTCTTTTAAATAGGTGCTGATGATAACACTGTCTTGCTCCGGCGTGACCTCCAAAGCATTACGTACAAGGTTTAAAATCAGTTGTTTTATTTCATTTTCGTTGATCATGATATCTGGTAGGCTATTGAGATCAAAAACAACCTCTTTATTGTTATTAAAAGCATCCGCTTGGAGCATGGGAAAAACTTTATTGATAACCTCATTGAGGTTTTTAGGTCTAATATTATCTAGGTTTGCTTTTGCTAGAGATAGGAAATCCGTAATTATTTCATTGGCACGGTCAATCTCTGAGACCATCAAATCCATATACTCTTTGTCTTGTTCGTATTTAGCTTTTGAGCCAAACATTTGCAGAAATCCCTTGACAGTCGTGAGCGGATTTCTTATCTCATGACTAATGCCCGCTGCTAACTGACCTATAAGATTAAGTTTTTCTAAACGAGCAAATTCTAGCTGTTGTCGTTTTAGTACTGTTATATCTCTAAAGAAAACTGTTAATCCTTCATCAAACGGGTAAGCGTGATATTCGTAGAATTGATCAGAATTAATAAACCCTTCTGTTTCCCAATGAATGGATTTTCCTTGAGACATCGCTTCTTGCAGTTTAGCATAAGTCAACGAACCTACTATTTTAGGGAATATTTCCAATATTGATTTTCCTATTAGTTCTGTTTTATCACCCAAAACAAGTTTTTGTGTTTCGTTGTTAACGAACGTAAACTGCCATTCGCGATCTATTGCATAAAAACCATCTGAAATTCCCTCCATAATATTTTTTATCTGATGTTTTGATGATTCTAATTCTAAATTGACCCGCTTTAAACCATCTGTGAAACAGCTGATTTTATGTAAGATAGGTCTTAATTCAGGCAATTTAATTAGTATCTGCTCTTTTTGTTCGTCATTATTATTAATTATCATCTTACAAAATTCATCTAAGTACAGTTCAATCTGTTTAATATGCTTTCTAATAAAGAGCAATATTAAGACTGATAGACTTAAAACCAATATTATCATTACACTCCATTCGTAGTAAGATAATATCATATACTCTTCATTTTTCGAATAGGCCCAAACATAACCTACTACTTTCCCCTTATTATAAATTGGCATATTGACCCGAGTAATCTTATTATTGCTATCAAATTTGTTTATAGATCCATCGGTAGATTGAATCTCATCATATGAGATATATGTATTATTTTGATTTTTAACGATGAAATCCAAATCAACATCATAATAGCCAACAAAACTGTCGTTATTGTTACTCTGATTAATTATTGGCTGTACAATACTTTCTATTTCTAATTTCTTTTGACCATTTGTTAGATTCTTATCTTCTTTCAATTTTTCAATTGATAAAAGATGCGATTGGATTATAGATTGTGCATTTGAGACATTTAGTAATAAATTAAGGTTAAATTTTAAGGATTGCTTTTCCCAAAAGCTTTGCCCGTAGAGAAAAACAAAAATAATAAGAAAAATAAAAATGCTTAATATGACTTTAAATAAAGTCAGTTGAATTATAGATTGTTTATTCAGGATATTTCTTATATTAGGAACCATCTACTATCCTCCAACTTTCCAATATGGAAATATCGCCTGACTCAACTCAATTAGGCATCTCAAAAACATCTTTGAAATATAAAAGCTGGGCCATCCCCAGCTTTATATTTGGCCAGATATGTTACCCGACTGGTAACTTAGTTATTTTAACAGAGTTTTTGGGGTTTTAGGTTGATATAACCAACCTCCACATGCAAATACCGATGTTGCACTAGCTAGGAGCATTAGTATTGACGCGATTGTAGCATAACAATATTTTTTCAATGTCTAAACACCTCCTTATCTATTAAAAATAGGCAGTAATGTTAGACTTTGGTAAGCTAGTCCCAAAACTGCACTGACATTTAATAATTTATTATCTGTCAAAGAAACCAAGACGAACAATACCGTTACTAAAACGATTGACGAAGTCTTAAGTTTGGCTTTTAAGCTACTAGAGTGAATTGGCTTTGCTTCACTATCCACAGGGGCTAAGAAAGAAACAATAAATAAAGAAACCAGTAATATGAAGATCAGAACATATTTATGAGTGAAGTTATAACTAACAAGTTGTTTAGACAAAATTCCAATTAAACTGTAACTAATAGAACCAAAGATTAAACATTTTAGTGGGTTATTAAAATGCGCTCCACCTGATACTCTTCGTAATAAACCGCCGGAAATTGCTGCAAAAACAGTCGGCAATAGGGCATTAAAAGCATATCCCGATAGTATTATTAAAAATGAACCTACCACGAAAAGAAGTAACGTTTCAATAACATAAGCGATAATTTCCTTTTTATCCTCATTATAATCTAATTCATTTGTTAATATATTAGTCAATCTATTACTAAAACTTTCAGAGAGGTTTATGTTCATTATTATTTAACTTCTTTCTTTGCAATTTATTTAATAAAAAGGCAGAGAAGAACAAAATAAGTACATGAGGTTCTCCTATCATAATCCTGACAACTGAGTCATTTGATAGAGTTTCGGGCGTTACACCAATAATAGACATTAACAACGCTAGACAGACAAACTCAAATGTTACTAAAACTAAGAAACTCAATAAACATGCAATTAGTGATAAACCTAAATCACCCTTGCCTAACCAAGTTAGAGATATAAATAATACGACGGTTAACAAAATAGTATGAAACCCAAAAGGGATGGGAAATAATCTCACTATATATGCACTAACGGCTAACACAGTCCCAATTAATAAAATCTTTTTCCATTTCAACGGGATTCCGGCAATTACAAATGCCAAAGATACAACGGCAGTTTGTTCAGGTATCCCTTGTAAAAGCAAAGCAAGCAATGGAATTTTTATTAATCTCACAACCTCTCTAATTTCAAAAGCATAACCATAACTAACTACATGATATTACGCCCTACAATTCTTTCTCTATTTTTAATTAATTATTGCACACTCCATGAGCGAATTTACGCGAATCTTGTCTTACTAGAAAATAATTTCCAGATTTGGAGAGGGATTTTAGAATAAAGATTTGGCCCTATCGCACTATGTTCAATAATTAACAAGTCATATCTTCTTGACCATATCTAAAGGTGAATTCCTGAGGTTATGTATAATTTATTTACTAGAAACGCAGAGATAAATAGTAGGAGCATATTCAATTCACCCACTAAAATCCTAAGAACTAAGTCATTGAATAAGGTTTCTGGTGTAAATCCGAATATTTGCATAACCAATGACATACAAGTTAATTCGAAAATTCCTAATACCAAAAAAGTTATTGAACTTGCCATGAAGGATAGGGCGACATCCCCCTTGGTAAACTTAGTCAAAATTATAAATAACATTATGAGTAGTAAAATAGTATGAATTCCAAAAGGAATAGGAAATAATCTCACCACATACGCACAGAAAGCTTGGCCAATCCCTATCATTAGAATTCTATCCCACTTTAGGTGTATTCCAGCTATTACAAATGCTAACGTAGTCACTGCGACCTGTTCAGGTATCCCTTGTAAGATTAAAGCAATTAATGGGATTTTAATTAATCTCACCACCCCTCCAACTAGAATTAAGAAATGTTCTACATGATAAATCCTTCCGAAAATAACCCAATCTGACAAACCTCTGCAAGGATTCCTCATGCCTCGCTATAAACGTTTAAACACCAGATGCCCCATTCTTCTTTTGCATTCTATTATTACACACGCATGTGACGAATTCACACGAATGTTGTCCTACACGAAAAATCTCTCTAAATCTTTTCATATTTACACTTACACCCTTTGGTAATATAATGGGCTCAGGCTTAATACAACTAAGAGAGTATAACACTAAGCCAGTCAACTGAATACGTATGTTTGCTAGGGGTGCCCTTTGGGGCTGAGATGAGGAAACTCGATCCCTTTGAACCTGATCTGGTTAATACCAGCGGAGGAAAGCAATAGTTTTACTTATACATAGGAATATAAGTGAGAGCTGCTTACCGCAGTTCTCACTTTTTTATGTTAAACCTCCCTGGTGCCATAGCAGTAAGACAAGTAATGACTAGCAAACACGTGAAATCAAGCGAAAGGAGGACGTTTTCGATGCAGATTGTTGTAAACGGTGAAGCACAGGAGATTCTCTCAGAATGTACCGTATTGCAGTTTCTCGAAAACAAAGCTGTGACCCTTAAAGCGGCGGTCGTGGAGCTCAATGGTAAAATCCTAATGCAAGAACAATGGCCGAGTACTTTTTTACACGCAGACGACCGTTTAGAAATCTTAATTTTTATGGGAGGGGGCTAATAACTTGAACGATATTAAACAGAGTCTTAATTCAACGGATGACAGTCTACTCATCGGAGGAGTAAATTTGCATAGCCGACTGTTCGTAGGAACCGGCAAATTTTCTTCGCATGAAATAGTGCCTCAGGTGTTGGAAGCAAGCGGCAGCCAAGTGGTAACGATGGCTTTACGCCGAGTCGAC
>NZ_AGAF01000262.1 GCF_000224515.1 Desulfosporosinus sp. OT
GATTATCTTTCTGCCGCGTAAAAGCCTGTTGTCAACCGCCGAGCGGCTTAGCCCTAAGGACTGCATAATGTCGCTAATTTTCTCGTTGCAAAAATACCTGCGAATAAATAGTTCCTTATCCGTCTCATTAAAGCTATTGATAGTGTCCAGCAGCTTTTTTTGCGTTTCCCGGTCAATGATCTTTTTTTCAACGGTATTAGGTTCCTCGGGCATATAATCATCAATATTTTCGACACGATTTTTTTTAAGTTTGCGCAGATAAGTAAGGGCTTTATATTTTGTTAGAATTAAAATCCAGGTTTTAAAATTGCTCCGTTCGTTGTCAAATTCGTTGATTTTTTGCCAGACCTCTAAGAAAACATCGGCTACGCACTCTTCTATGTCTTCTTTGCTATTGCCAATGTTTAAAATGTTATAGGTTAAATAATAAACCGGCTTAGTATACTCTTTGATTAAGAATCCATAAGCGTTTAAATTTCGCTTTTTAATTTCAGATATGAGCTCACTCTCTGAAAAGACCATTTTTTCATCTCCTTCCATAGACTACTACGTTATCTAACTGCTATTTCTCTTAAAAGTCTTGATAAAAAATGCACAGGATTTAGTTAAAGTATACTATTTAATAATTGTAGCAGATTCCTCGTCTGTAAATTTTTTGTATATTTTTATAAATATACCTATTAAAAAATTCTCTCCCCTACGTAATATATAATAGAACCACAGGTCACCGCTGACCTGTGGAGTATACAAAAAATACGAGGGAGTGAATTTATGAAAAAAATTTTTTTAACGGTACTAAGTATAGTCATGCTATCTCAAGTAATAATGGTTCCTGTTGCGTTTGCTAAAACAGGGGGAAACCAAGATCAAATCAGACTCCATGATCAGACAAAAGATCAAATTAGGGATCAGAAGCAGGATGGAAGCTGCCAGGTATCAGCTGATCTATTAAGACTTCAGATCAAAGATCAGCTGCATGACGGAAGCTGCAAATTATAAATATAGCCGTCATAATCAATAACTAAAACCTCATTTAAATCTATCACCCTAAAAACAATAGGTTTCTCCAACGACAAAGTACAAATCCATTTCAAAATGTGAGCAGCACTTATAATACACGAGAAGGAGCGAGATAATAACTGCGCTCCTTCTCGTGTATTGTCTTAAAGACTAATACAATTTTGTAAACTCCGCCCATTTATGTTCATGAATTTTGCTCGGTGCGTTTTGCAACCAATACGATAGTATTGTTAGGCGACAGCTTATATTTATAAACAAAACCAAGTCAATTAAATTCTTTGATTTTATCTAAATCTTCAACAGCGTTTTCAGCCATGAAACGCACCATTTCACCGCGAGCCATTTTTACATAAACTCCTTTTTCGATAAGTTTACCGCCGATCAACTCACCGAATTTGCAGGTAACATAATCAACGTTGGCACTCAGGTATTTATCTACGGTTTTGCTGTACTCAGCCGAAGCAAGATTCAAAATCGTAGTTTCATTCTGGGTTAAGTCCCGGTAAATATCATCTTTCCAATAGTCATACTCGGCGAAACTTTGTTTGGCAAATCTGCCTCTTCCATCACGGACTACTTGGTTTCCTCTGATTCCTTTGACTCGGTACACTGTTCATCCCTTCTTCTCAAATCCTTGAAGAAAAAAGCAGATACCGTGATTGAATCCATTGAAGGATACCAGATGTCTCAGGAACAAAACGGCTCCTTTAAGACCATCATAGCGTAAGGTCAGCCATTTTTGTGATGGTTTACCGCTAGTTTGGAGTCTTCCGCCAGCTTTCTTATTTCATCTGCCACTACGGCAAATCCTTTTCCGGCTTCTCCTGCTTTTGACTGCTCAATCGCCGATCTTAATTACGATGCCCACCCGCCCTTCGACATGCGTCAATGCCAGGAGGAATTCCCCATTTTCCAGGAAACATGCACAGTCATGTTGCCCTCCTTTTAGAAATACAAAACTCCCGTCCTTCAGTTTTCCGAAGGACGGGAGTATATCCCCAGTTACACCCTCTCTTTACTTCATAGGCTCTAGGCTTATCCCCTGAGTACTGAATATTGATCCATCATCGCTGACCTTCCGGTATTCATAAGAATACGTATATAAAAGTTTCGCTGCCCCGTTTTGCGCTACGGAGATGTCCCCTTTAACCGGCAGGCCGCTGCTTGGGTCCAGATAAACATTTTCGGTATAGGCCGTCCCCTCTTTACCCGGCATGAAGGATATGTCGGTCCGAGACAATTTATTCAGTTCTTTGCCCTCCGCTGTTTGGATCCGGCCTTCATCCTGCCAGCCGGCTGCTCTTGTTCCTTCTTGATATGTGCTGATGTAATCCTGCTTCGTACCCTTAATAGCGTGCGCCATATTATATTTGGAGGACTTAATTTCATAACCGGTCAGATTCCCCTGATCATCACTTGTGACTTTAATGTAGTGGCTTCCATTTTCTAAAGTGTAGGCACCGGCAACGAATTTCAATTCACCCGTTCCCTTGTCCGGCTCGGAATAGCTCACTTTTTCCGCCTGGGTGGCCGGATCGGCCCAAGTTTCATCCACAGCGGCGACGCTGCCGTCGGGGTTCATAAGCGTTTTTTTGGCATATTCGATATTTCCTGGCTGAAGGCTGCCTGCGCTGGTTGTTACCGGACTCTTTACCGCCACCGGAAGGATACTTGCTGTCGCCAAGGCAGGGGTTGCGGCAGCTGCCATGGTAATGGCAAGCGCACCTGCCGCGATAACTGGGATGATTGATTTTTTCTTCATGGTAAGATCTCTCCTTTTTAATCCTTAAATTTTTGACATGATGTACATCACGCTTTAAGTATAACCGGGAGATATTTCCTACCTGAGGGAAGTTGTTGCCGAATTGTTAACATTGCTTTGCGAATTCGATCAAAACAGTTTTTACCTGAGATTCTTGAACAATATTCTTCCCAAAATGGTGCTGCCCTCACCGTTTTGCAGGTAATACAGAACCTGGCTGTCTTTGGTCCAGATTAGATTTTGGATTAACTGAGAATCCTGAAAGACGATTTGATCGTCAGTGAGCTGCTGATTGTTTAAAGAAGCCACATGGATGGCTTGGATAGCAGTACCGCTGCTGATGGTTGCTTCTGTATAAGCTATTTTTCTGCCATCGGGGGATGCACTGATTTCTCCGATCTTATGCCCGCTTCCCATGTCAAGCAATTGCGTCATAGCCTTGCTTGAGGCATTATAAGCATAGAGGCCGTCCCGCTCTTGGACGCTCCCCACATAGGCAAGTGCCTGAGGGGCAAGGGGAGATGACGCCGCCAGAAAACCGGTGACCCTGTTCGTCTTGACGGTTTTCTTGGTTAAATTAATCAGAATAATATCCGAACTACCCTGGCTGTTGTTTCCCGTCACACCTACTGTTTCTCCATCCGCCAGCACATTTAAACTAAGAAAATATTGCTCCGGCTTCCGGATATACTGGGAAATTGCACAGATATCCTCCCTTTGGCCTGTTGTGATGTCGTAAACAAAGAGATAATCATCCAGCCCCACAAACTTGCGGCCGGCCGGGAGCCAGGCGGCAGCTGTAAGGTTGTGAAGCACCCCGATATTCCTTTGACTGGCCAGATCATAAATATAGACTGTTGTTAAAGCATCTGTTTTTTCATACAAGGACGTCAAAACTGTCTTACCGTCGGGGGCTACCTGAATTGTGCCTTTGGCGGTTTGCTTTTTTTGTCCCAGGTCACCGGTTATAGCACCTTGGTTTAAATTATAAATCCCTGTCTGCAGTGAAAACATCTTGTCCTGGGGATTCAAGTACATCAAGGCGACGGTGTTGATATCAAAAAGATCATAGGTCAGCACAGTGTAAGGCAGGGTAAACTTGACAATTCTATCCACGGCAAAAGGACTGTCCCCTTCCTTGGACTCCTCACCGGCAAAAAGAGATTTTTCAAGCACCATCACAGCTGAATCCCTGCTCAGGTACGAATACAGATTGTTTACGCCCAGAAGCCCGCAAGTAAACAGGCCCAGAACGATTAAGAAGACCAAAATAGTTTGGTACGGTTTATCCTTAAAATTGCTCATTCGTTCCATGCTGCGCCGCCGACCCCTCCTGTAAAGCGCAGAATTACTTCCGTCCCGCAGCCGGGCCGGCTTTTGATTTCTACGCTGCCATTATGCTTTTCTATGATTTCTTTGACGATTGTCAGGCCCAGACCGGCGCTGCCGGATTCCCGGGAGGCTTTGGGATCAACCCGGAAGAAGGGATCAAATACCCTTTGCCTCAATTCTTCCGGAATGCCGGGCCCCTGATCCTGAATGCTGACCCAAATAAGCTCTTGCTGCCGGCCGGCCCTGATTTCGATGACTGAATTGACATGGCCGTATTTGATTGCATTATCCAAAAGGTTAATCAGCACCTCTTTCAATCTGTCCCGGTCTCCCCTAAGCCGGAGCTCTTCTTCGGCGGAGCAGTGGATGGAGATGTTGTACTTTTTAGCTTTAATCATCATCTCGTCGCCGGTTTCCCGAATCAGCTCACTCAGATTGAGATCAGTGAAAGTATAGCTGAATTTATTGGAAGACGTCTTGGCCAGTTCCAGTAATTCTATAACCAGGTGATTTAAGCGGTCACTCTCATTAATAATACAACGCAGGCCTTTAT
>NZ_AGAF01000261.1 GCF_000224515.1 Desulfosporosinus sp. OT
AAGCGGGTACATACTATGAAATCTTCGCTCCAGCTGAAAATACTTATCTATTATTCTCTGATCCTGTTTAGCGGTTTTTCCGTGCTGACTTTTGTGGTGTATAACACCACCCGGCAAAACTCCCAGTGGATCATCAGGGAGGATATGATTGCGGCCAAAAGAAATCTCGATGTCTATTTGAGCCAGTATCTGTTATTCGGCAATCAGGACTTGACCGCCGCGTCCCTTCCCGCTGAGGCCCCGGGCATTTCCAGGCAGCTCAGCAGCCAGGTGGGATGCAGCGTCGAACTTTACAGCCTGCAGGGAAAAAAGCTGTCCTATGGCTCCGTTCCGGCCGACGGACTGGCAGAGAGCAAGGATCTGAGCCAAGCCCTGAAGGG
>NZ_AGAF01000260.1 GCF_000224515.1 Desulfosporosinus sp. OT
ACCCAATGCCATCAGTTTAGCTAAATACAGCGGGGCTGATGAATTGTTGATCCAAATGTGGTTGAACAAACGAACCGTACGGACAGAACATCATCGCCGATGCTGTTGAACAGAGAAAATTGAAAAATACAAAAGTGCTTTAGACATCCCTGCAATGTTTGGCAGAGCTAGTCTAAAGCGTATTGGTTTTGTATGCTGTGAAAGCGCTTTCGTTGTTTAATTCCATCCCCGGCTTCAGCTGCTCAGCAGTTCAGTGTCAACAGCGTACACATTTACTCCTAATATGACTTTAATTTGTTAATGCTATTGTTATTATCGGTCTTAAACTTGACTGGGAACTTCCTACCCTTTCTTATCGGCACCTTGTGTCTCGCAACTTTTGTAAGCATCGCATCGTACATTTGCAGCCTCTTTGTCGCATCCTCCTCAAGCATAATGAGTATCAAATCATTCTTGACGAAGCCGATGGCCATGTTCTCGTTTATTTTCATTTCATATTTGTACTCGGTTTGGTTTATAGTCTGCTCCGCCTCGTTTTTCACAGATTGGACAATGTTGTAGGCCAAAACGCTCGAAAAAAAATCCTGTTCGATTAGTTGCGGAATGCTACTTGTGAACTTTTCGATTTGAAGTTTTTGCTTAAGGCTAAAATACGCCGTCTCAATGCCCCATCGGGCGCTGTACAATTCCGTGATGTCACCATACGAGAATTCCTCGATATTTGTTATTAAATATTCTGTCTCCCCGGAAACCAACGGGTATTTGACAATCCTGACCCTTGTGTGGGTCTTGCTTTTAGTTGCCTGGAAAAGCTCTTCGTTAAGAAATCTGCTTCTTTGAAGCCTGTATTTTGTATGCTTTATCTCTACAATCTCGTCAAGAGTTGCCATACGAGATGTTTCTTCGATGTAATAAGAATTTGCCTTTAGCCTGCACAAGAATTTCAAACCCTTTTGCTCAAAGTATTGCATGAATCCCAGCGATACGTAATTTCTGTCCATTATGTATATTTGGCCATATGGGTATACAAGATTCTCGACCCTGTCTATATGCCTTATGGCCATGCCTATTTCTGCCACCCTGTACTTGTCTACTATTCCGTCTAATATATGATGATTCAATAAATCATAGCATATGGAAACGCTAGCCCTCGCGACGCCACTATTGCTGTTTCCAGATAGCCCGTAATTTTCAATGCAGGCCCGGGTGTTCGGAACCTCCATGTCGCTGCCGTCAATCGCTAAAAGGATATAACCATTGAAAAGCTTGGTCTCGTCAGGATAATAGGAATAAAATGCGCTTAAATATGAATCATTCAAATCCCTAAAGACCAATGGGGACAACTTCATCCGTTGATCAAAAAGCGATTGGGCAGAAATGCTTACATCTTTATTTATCTTGCCAAAATAGTTGTTTGTCTCCATATTCGTGCACAGTCCTTTTTTATTCAAGCAGTAGTATATTATATCTCTTGCCCCCATTTTGCGCGAGCGGATAAAGTTCTTTGGATTTAGTCGGGCTTTTTCTAAAATCGAATCGTCGGCAATCCTGTCCCGCAATAACTTAAGCCCATCTATCCCAAACCCCATCCCTCTTCCCCCCTATCCGCAACCCGTCGCCAACCTCTCACTACGTTAAGGGTCATCATAGACCAGGCGCGGTTTTTTCTTAGTGTAAGCCGCCTTTAAGTAGGGGATCTGCTCTTCGGTAACAGGTCCGAGATTAGCTTTCACGAACTGCACAACACGCCCGTTGACACGTTTGTTCTCAACGAGGCTGGCATAATAATGCTTTTTATTTCCATATGTTTTAGTCAAAATCTTAATAAACATCTCACTACAATTATAGCAAACTTCATTAAAACTACAAGATTTATCACATATTATTCTCACTACATTTTTGCATTGTGAGACAATCGCGAATTGTCTCTGCCAGGCGTTGAGGAAACGCTCAGAGCCGCTTGGTTAACGACTACCTGAGCCTTGAGAAGTTTGCGCTCATATAAAAAGCCGATCGAACATTTTCTATCCATTCGACCGACTACCTTAATTCATATTTATCACAGAAAATAGGGCTTTTCAAAAGAATTATTGCTTAAACTGATGACATTGGGT
>NZ_AGAF01000259.1 GCF_000224515.1 Desulfosporosinus sp. OT
GTCCCTGATTTCCTGGACGGGGACCTTGCGGTTGCCCTTGATATCCTAGACGTGGACCTTGTGGCTGTCCTTGATATCCTGGACGGGGACCTTGCGGCTGTCCTTGATATCCCGGGCGTGGACTTTGGGGCTGTCCTTGGTTTCCTGAGCGGGGACCTTGCGGCTGTCCTTGATTTCCTGAGCGTGATCCCTGGGGACGCCCTTCTGTTCCTGAACGGGGTTGTTCTAACGACCGGCTCTCTTGCTCCGATTCGGATGTATTTGGTCTTGTTTCCTCGGTATTTTTATGGTCAGAATGATTCAAATTTGTCTCCTTTCCTTTCAGTTGGTTCCGTAAATAATCAGCATCTTTTTGATCGACTGTACTTAAATGATTTTTAACATCTGTTCCAATAGCCACAAGTCTTGTCATCACTTCTTTACTACTAAAATTTAATTCTTTTGCTAATTCGTGAACACGAATACTCATTTAACCACCCCCACATATTCGGCTCCCACATTACGCTCCAAGCATCAGCTCCTTGCTAGTAAAATAGCCTTCGCAAACCCTTGATCTAAAATAAGCACTGCTGAACGCGGCGAAAGTCCTATTGAATGTCCAATTTCCATCTTTGTGCCAGTGATAAACACTGGCAATCTTATATCACTAGCCCACTTGTCGTACTTTTTCTGAGCCCCGTGAGCATCCTCCGCAATAATAAGAAGAAATCCTTTTCTCTTCTTCAACATAGCTTCTACTTCTGCTTCTCCAGAAGCAATTTTTCCCGCTCGCCTTGCGATCCCCATTAGCGACTGGATTCGTGTGTTCACAAAGTAATCTTCCCTTCGAGGTTGGCAAATACTTCAGAATCAACGTCCACTCCAAAAGCTTTACGGAATCGTCGTTCTTTAACGGCCGTTTGGAAACAGATCAAGTCAGGACAAAGGTAAGCGCCACGTCCATTCCGTTTTCCAGTAGGATCGAGCTCAACAGCCCCTTCTGGAGTTCTAACAATTCTCAAAAGCTCTTTCTTGGGCTTCATCTGTTGACATCCCAAACACATCCTCATTGGAACTTTCCGTGTCTTCATACCATCACCCCTTCTCTCTCTTCTTTTTCTCCTTAATAATTACTTGCTCATTGGTTTTTAAGTCTTCCCCAATATCAGCAAAAGCTGTTTCAGTCGCTCCTTCGATGCCATTCGTGGTGGCTTCACTTTCCAAGAACTCCGGCTCTTGAGCATATTCATCATATGTTTCGTTGTTATTGTATGCATTATTCTCGTCATACGCTTGAAAAGTTCCGTCTTCGGCAGTTTGCTTATTTTGCAAAGTCGGATCATTCTCAGCAAATTCGTCTTCTTCGTATTCCTGATAGTTATTTATTTCGGCGAATTCATCATATTCAGAGTACTCCTCATATTCGCCGTATTCCTCGTAATTTTCATACCCTTCTTCTTGCCCTTGAGTAATGATATTTAACCCAACCGCTTGGGTCTCACTTTTAATATCAATCTTCCACCCCGTCAGTTTGGCAGCTAAACGAGCGTTTTGGCCTTCTTTACCGATCGCTAGGGAAAGTTGATAGTCAGGAACGACGACAACTGCAACTTTTTCATTGGGTTTGGGATATACTCCCACAACTTTCGCAGGAGAAAGTGCATTGGCTACAAACTCTTGGGGATCTGTTGAGAAGTTCACAATGTCAATCTTTTCCCCTTTTAATTCAGTGACAATGGTTTGTACTCGAACTCCCTTAGGACCAACACAAGCTCCAACTGGGTCAACATTTGAGTCACGTGAGTAAACAGCAATTTTTGAGCGAGCCCCCGCTTCACGAGAAACACCCTTAATTTCAACAATGCCGTCATGAATTTCCGGAACTTCAAGCTCAAATAAACGCTTTATCAGTCCTGGATGAGTTCGGGATAGCATAATTTGCGGTCCCTTTGTTGTTTTTTTAACCTCCACAACATACGTTTTAATACGTTCGAAGGATTGATACACTTCTCCAGGGATTTGTTCTTGAGCAGGAAGTACGGCTTCGACCTTCCCTAAATCAACAATCACGTTCTTCTGCTCGTAACGTTGGACTACCCCGGTGACAATATCTCCTTCGCGATTAACATATTCGTCATAAATCATGCCTCGCTCAGCTTCTCTAATGCGCTGCACAACAACTTGCTTTGCGGTTTGGGCTGCAATCCGTCCAAATTCACGAGGGGTGACTTCATATTCCACAATGTCCTCAAGTTGATAATTAGGATCGAGTTTCCGTGCTTCCTCCAATCCGACCTGAGTCCGAGCATCCTCCACGATTTCCACAACAGTCTTGCGAGCATACACTTTAAACTCACCAGTTAAGCGATCAATAAGAACTCGAACATTTTGTAATGATCCAAAATTCTTCTTGTACGCAGAAATCAATGCTGCTTCAATTGCCTCGAATAAAATTTCCGCGGAAATTCCCCGTCCTTTTTCTAACTCATGAAGGGCCTCGATGAAATCCATATTCATTTTTCCATTTTCCTCCTCATTCTATTGTACATAAAGAAAAAACTAAAAATCTAGTGCTAAATGAGTTTTTTTTGCCAAGGCGTGTGGAATTGCCATACGCTTTTTCTCATATTCTAAAACGATTTCATCGTTTATCAATCCGATCAGATTCCCCGTAAACTCCTTATACCCTTGGAACAAAGAGGACGTATGTACCGTAATCAAACTTCCCTGAAAACGGATAAAGTCCTCTTCCTTGAGTAGAGGACGTTCCAGCCCAGGAGAAGACACTTCCAACATGTAAGCCTGTGGAATAGGATTTTTCTGATCAAGCATTTCACTCACTACGTGGCTCACTCCTGCACAATCATCCATGTCCACACCACCGTCTTTATCAATATAAAGGCGCAGATACCAATGCGCCCCTTCTTTTTTGTATTCTACATACACTAATTCCAGCCCTTTTTCTTGAACTAGTGGCTCAACCAACGAACTGATCTGTTGCTCTAAAACTGAACTCATGTGAAATCGCTCCTTTAAACATGGCCTGAAGAACGTACTCTTCATAGTCTAACGAAGATGCCCTCGAGTTATACTAAAGCCACGATTTGAACAAACGAAGGAGCGGGCCAGAACCCACTCCTTACCAACAAACGCTACAAATTTCCTTATACTAATATAGCATATCCCCTAGACATCTGCAACCCAAGTCAACGGAAGTTTCTCTGCTTAGTGCAGCCTTTGGCAGAAATTGCATCAATAGACCTGCTCTCATATGCAAACAAATCAGTCACCTTAACAAAAGGCAACTGATTTATCTTAAGTTAATATTCATCTCCGTCATCCAAATGTCTATGAATAAACTCGACAAGTACTATTCCTCTTTTTTAAACTCCGCTTTCAATTTTGCGAGTTCATCTTCAACTTCTGAGTTTGCCTTGCTCTTTTCTAACTCAGCAAACTGATCGTCGATTGTATTTCCGGTGTTAACCATCGTCCGGGACGCTTTGGCTTCTGCCTCCATCCGCTCGACCCGATCTTTCATCCGATCCATACCGGCCATCGGATCATGGCTAGACATTCCAGAAACTGCTTCGTTGGCTTTTTTCATCGTTTCCGCACGACGTTGGCGCATCACAAGATTATTACGCTCCATTTTAGCCTTCTCTAATTTTTCGGTTAAGACACTTAGGTTTGCTTGTAAATCTTCTACTGCTTTGGACTGATCAGCCAATTGATTTTGATAATCTGTCAAGCTGGTTTCCGCTTGTTTTCTGAGGGTTAGTGCCGTACGTGCTAATTCATCTTTGCCTTGTTGCACAGCTAAGCCAGCTTGTTCAGTCCGTTGAGCAACTTCTTTGCCCAGAGTTACAATGCGCTCTTCAAGCTGAATTTTATCTGCTACAGCCCGGTTAACTTGAATCTGGAAGCTCCGCACTTCCTCTGTTGTCCGATCCACATAAAGATTCAGCATTTTCTCTGGATCTTCCGCCTTGTTCACAATATCTGTAATGTTAGCCTGAAATAAGTCTTTCACCCGAGTAAACAATCCCATTTTTCAGCTCTCCCTTCGTTTATACCTTATAAGGCGACGAGATTTTCTAGTGCATTTAATCATTAATTTTATATAAGTTGAAATTAGACTTTAGAGTTTGATTTCTACCCCTTCCATGAAATCCTTTAATTTGGGACTTTTGCAGGTATCGAAGTACGAGCCGTTTAATAAGGGGTAAGTAAGATTCATTGCTATAATGAGTGTAACAAAGAGCTTAGATAAAATCATGAACTAATTGTGAAATTTTCATGAATTTTAATCTTTTTTCCTCTGTTTCACCACCTTCTTAAAAAAATAAAGACCTCACCCCCTGCTTCGGGTAAGGTCTTGCAACTTTGTAAACGGTGATAGGCCGGGTCCACATCGGACCGATTGTCGACTCTATCCACGGCATTTCTGCCGCTCGCTACTCCCCTTACTTTATGCCTTCTTCCGCTTCAAAATCGAAGGAGAAGAATCTCTACAAGAATATTCTACGTGAGAGGCCATTTAAAGTCAAAGTAGGTTTTCGCTCGTTTTCCCTATATCCGAGTTCTCCTTACTCAGCTGTACCTTACCCAAGGAATCAGTAGTCACTAAAGCGAGTGCTAGCTCATGCTTTCTCACTCACGCTCCATTCTTGAATTTCCTTTCCTGCCCCAGTCGACCCCGAAGCCAGAGGAAGTTTCTTAGCTTAGAGAGCGCTTAAGTGGAATTTGCGTCAATGAGCACAGTCAATAAGGCGTTAAGAAATGCAACGGGACTTGTCCAAGACTCAAACAGGAAGTTTGAGGTTAGAGCACCGCCCGAAGACACTGTCTTCGCACGCATTAGCCTTCTTGCAGGATGGCATAGCATTCGACCAGAAAGCCCTAGAGGTTTCGCGTTTTAGCCTTATCGACAAGCGAATAGCAAATGCAACGTGCGCGATCACGATAGTCTCCAGTGGAGAATATCGCCGAAGGCGCAGAGCTAGCAACGTACACTTTCGCGCTGTAGGGTTAGTATCGCCGAAGGCGCAGTGCCATTAAAGCAAACTTTCGCGCCGTAGGATGCTAAGAAACTTCCTCCTAAAATAGGCTAAAGTTAGGATGAAAGCGCTTTCTCAATTAGACTCTTAATTTTCCCAGCAACATCTTCAACCGACACGAGCTGCGTCTCACCTGTTTTCCGTTCTCTTAGTTCGACCTGGCCATTCGCCAGAGTTTTACTACCGATCGTCACTCGTAAAGGATATCCGACCAGATCCGCATCTTTAAATTTCACGCCAGCACGTTCGTCTCGGTCGTCAAGAACAACTTCCACCCCTAGACGCTGAAGCTCATGATAAAGTTTATCCGCTTCCGCTACCACTTGAGCGTCTTTTGTGCTAACTGGTACAATTATACAATGATATGGAGCAATAGGCATCGGCCAGATAATTCCATAATCATCGTGATTCTGTTCAATAGAGGCTGCTAACGAACGGCTGACACCAACACCATAACAACCCATAACACAGGGTTTTTCTTCGCCATTTTCATCTAAGAAAGTGGCCCCGAGGGATTTGCTATACTTCGTTCCCAATTTGAAAACTTGACCTACTTCAATTCCCCGCGCTTCTTTCAGAGGAGCACCACATTTAAGACAAGCTTCACCCGGCTCAACCATTCTCAAATCGTGGATTTGGTCAATACGGAATTCTAGACTTGGGTCCGCATTCACAATGTGATAATCCGTCTGATTAGCTCCGCATACGACCTTTTTCATCAAAGGAACCTCTTCATCAGCAACAACCATTAGACCAACGGGCACTTCAACAGGACCCACGGAGCCAGGTTCACACCCTAATAGTCCTTCTACTACATGCGATGGAGCGAGTTCGAGTGAAACAAACCCACCAAGAGCATTATTCAATTTTATTTCATTCAACTCACGATCCCCACGAATCAGCACCAGGAACAGTTTGTCATCCCCTTGATAAAGTAACGATTTAACAAGACTGGTCTTGGGCACAGCTAAAAACCCGCAGACTTCATCAATAGTCCTAATTTCAGGTGTATGCACTAACTTCCGTTCACCCTCAACTACAACATTCTCTATCACTTGAGGACGGCACTCCGCTTTTTCCACATTGGCGGCAAAATCACACTCCGAACAATAAACAACACCATTTTCTCCCGATTCGGCCAAGACCATAAATTCATGGGTTCCACCAGTTCCTCCGATGGCCCCAGCATCCGCCTCAACTGGCCGATAAGCTAAACCACAACGTGAAAAAATTCGGCAATAGGCTTCGTACATCTTTTGATAACTTTCATTTAGCCCTGCTTCATCCCGGTCAAATGAGTAGAGATCTTTCATAATAAATTCCCGACCACGCATCAGGCCAAAACGAGGACGCCGCTCATCACGATATTTATTCTGGATCTGGTAAAGAAGAAGTGGCAGCTGTTTGTACGAACGAACTTCACCGCGAATAAGATCCGTAATAATTTCTTCATGTGTCGGGCCAAGGCAGAATTCTCGGTTATGTCGGTCTTTTAAACGAAACAGCTCATCACCATAGACATTCCATCGCCCGCTCTCCATCCATAATTCGGCAGGTTGTATCACTGGCATAAGAACTTCTTGACCACCTTTGGCATCCATTTCTTCACGTACAATGTTTTCGATCTTCCTTAAAATACGCAACCCCAGCGGCAAATAGGTATATACTCCGGCCGCTGACTTACGAATCAATCCTGCCCGAACCATCAGTTGATGGCTGATAACTTCAGCTTCAGCTGGAACCTCGCGAAGTGTCGGATTTAATAGTTGGCTGACGCGCATTATGTCCATTCCTTTCTACTATAGGGATACTTGAATTGTCCCTACTACTTAAACTTTTCATTAAATCAAACTGCCTTTAATTAACCTTGCCATGAACGCGAACATACTCTTCAATTTCATGGAGCAAAGCTGGTAGCAATTCGTCTTCCGGAAGTTTGGCTACAATCTCTCCCTTCCGGAACAAAATTCCCATCCCTTTTCCGCCAGCAATCCCAAAATCAGCTTCACGGGCCTCACCCGGTCCGTTAACAGCACACCCCATAACTGCAACTTTTAAAGGCTTGTCCAGTGGTGGGAGTTGTAATAACCGTTCATCAATTTTTTCGGCGAGTATTGCTAAGTCGACCTGTGTACGACCACAGGTCGGACAACTGATTAAATCCACGTCCTGCTGTCGTAAGCCGAGAACACGCAGGATTTCCAGGGCTATAGGAATTTCCCGAACGGGATCTCCTGTGAGTGACACTCGAATCGTATCTCCGATCCCTTCGGAAAGCAACGCCCCAATTCCTAACGCTGATTTAACCATGCCCGAGCGTACTGTTCCTGCCTCTGTGACCCCTAAATGCAGCGGGTAATCTGTAACCTCAGCCATTTTGCGATAAGCTTCAAGCATCAGGGGAACCGAAGAGGCCTTCAGCGAGACTTTAATTTTATCATATCCCTCATCTTCCAGTAAACGAATATGTCCTAAAGCGCTCTCGACCATCCCCTTGGCAGTAGGACCTCCATACTTTTCTAAGAGTTCTTTATCCAGTGACCCAGCGTTAACACCGATCCGAATCGGAATCTGTTGTTCCTTGACAGCTCGCACAACCTCCTGGACTTTCCAACGAGCTCCGATATTTCCGGGGTTTAACCGTAAACCATGGATACCTTGTTCAACAGCACGCAAAGCCAAACGATAATCAAAATGAATATCGGCAATCACAGGAAGTGGGCTCGCTGTAGCAATCTCTTTTAAAGCTTCTGCAGAATCTTCATCCAACACAGCTATGCGCACTATTTCGCACCCAGCTGCAGCCAAGGCCCGAATCTGGGTTAATGTTTTTGTCACATCACGGGTATCCGTATTGGTCATCGACTGTACTACAATCGGGGCTCCTCCACCGATCAATACGGACCCAACCTGGACTGGTTTTGTTTTCTTTCTTTGAATCATGTCAGCCTCCTACTCCAGCTCCCTCGTACATTACCCCGCTTTGACAAACAAGCGTACGACATCTTTGTAAGTAACGGCGATCATTAAAGCCATAAGCAATACGAAGCCTACTAAATGAATCATATTTTCTTTTTCTGGGTTTAATGGCTTGCCTCTTAATCCTTCGATCAATAAAAAGATTAGCCGACTTCCATCCAAAGCAGGAATTGGGAACAGATTAATAATTCCTAGTTGGATGCTTAAAACCCCAGTTAACCCCAATAAATTGGACAAACCTTCCTGCGCTCCTTCTCCTATTGCTTGGGCTATCATGACCGGTCCGCCTACTTCGGCCGGAATTTTCCCAGTCAACATTTGGGCTAAAGTTACTACAATAAACTTTGTGAAATCCAACGTCCGCTCCAACCCAAAACGGGTCGACTGCAGAATAGAGGCATGCATATAGTTGACTTCTGGCGCAATCCCAATCATACCGTATCCTGTTTGAGGATCTTTTTCTGTCTTCACAGACACAGTTTGCTGTTGCTTTCCGTTAACCCGTTCTATTGTTAAACTTAAAGTTTGGTCTGGATTGGCATGAATGACCTCTGTTAAACGACTCCAGTCAGGTGTTGGCTCTTGATTCACAGCAAGGATTTTATCTCCTGGTTGAATCCCCGAAGTGGCAGCTGGTTTTCCTTTAACTAAGGAACCAACCATATTTGTGTCCCCTGGGGATGGAATCCCCAGATAAGCAAAAACGCCCACAAACAAAATCATAGCCAAAACAAAGTTCATGATCGGCCCCGCCACGATTACCGCCATGCGCTGCCAAACGTGTTTATTCATAAAACTCCGCGCATCCTCTATCGGGGCAATAACCGTCCGGCCATTTTCATCTACTTCAGCGTCCATGCCATAAAGTTTGACAAATCCGCCTAAAGGGATGATACGTAGTGCATAAAGTGTTTCTTTACCCTGATAACCCACAATTTTCGGACCAAAACCGAAACTGAATTCAATCACCTTAACCCCGATCCATTTGGCGACCATATAGTGTCCAAGTTCATGAATCATGACCATGCTTCCAAAGACAAAAATAATGGCGAGCGTCGTCAGCACTTTACCCCCCCCTTTCTCGTAGTTCGAAGTCCGTGGTTCGAAAGTTTAATTGTCAAATATCGATTATGTTAATCTATTCCGAAACACTCACTTCTATAAGTGGGTGTTCTTTATTTTGCTTAGGTTAGGGTTCACTCTCCCACGAAGTCTCCATTCAGCTTTAGCTGAATGAGTTAATTGCATCTCGTGATTCTTAGTTAGAATCTCATACATCCGAGTTTGTTGTTCATTCCCGTAGGTCGAACAACGAATATCGCACTACGAAATAAGTTCCTCGGTTCGAGAACGCGCCCAAGTGTCCGCATCAAGTATGTTTCCCAAATTCAAGTTATCTAACACATTATGTTCCGAACATACCTTTTCGACAACGTCGTGGATACCTAGATACGAGACCTTCTTCTGAAGAAATGCTGAAACAGCAATTTCGTTGGCTGCATTCATCACCGCAGGAAGTGTTCCACCACGTCGTCCTACCTGGTAAGCCATAGCTAGTGCTGGAAAAGCTGCCAGATCTGGTTCATGGAAGGTCAACGTTTTTCCTCGCAGGTCAAGGCGTTCAAAAGAGTTCTTCCAGCGTGTTGGATAACTGAAAGCATATTGGATTGGCAACCGCATATCGGGTCTTCCTAACTGAGCAAGCACTGAACCGTCTTGATAAGCGACCATGGAGTGGATCACGCTTTGGGGATGAATAAGGACCTCAATTGCATCATAATCCAGATTAAATAAATGGTGCGCTTCAATTACTTCAAGTCCTTTGTTCATCATCGTTGCCGAATCAATCGTAATTTTAGCACCCATATCCCAATTGGGATGGTTTAAGGCTTCCTGCAAAGTGACCGTCGCTAATTTTTCTCTAGACCAGCCAAAGAAAGGACCTCCAGATGCGGTCAGCATAATCTTTTCTATGGTTTCCGGACTATCTTCCAGACACTGAAAAATAGCAGAGTGCTCACTATCCACAGGCAAGATTTTGCAATTCATCTTTCGTGCAGTCCCCATAACCAAGTCCCCACCAGCGACCAATGTTTCTTTATTGGCTAGGGCAATCGTTTTACCGGCCTCAATAGCCGCAAGAGTAGGCTCCAAACCAATCCTGCCAGAAAGGGCTGTGACAACGGTATCCACTTGTTCATTGATAACAGAATTAACAATACCGTCCATGCCCTGTTCTACCTTAATCGACAAATCTCTCAATCGAGAACGAAGTTCACGGGCAGCGTCCTCGTCCATCATCACGACAACAGCGGGATGAAAAAGTCGAGCCTGTTCTTCCATAAGTTCGACGCTTTTATCTGCCACCAGAGCATGAATTTTAAAGCGCCCTTCAGCGTGACGAACGACATCCAAGGTTTGACGTCCTATCGAGCC
>NZ_AGAF01000258.1 GCF_000224515.1 Desulfosporosinus sp. OT
GATGCCCGGTGGTTAGCCCTACTGCGCAAGCATATCTCAAGAAGCTATTAACACTAGCAATCACAATACGCAGATCTACCGTTAAAAGTTCGATGCCGACAAGAGAAACCCTTACATACCCGTCTATGACTACCCCCTTTTCCAGAATACGGTCTACAACTTCAGCTAAGCTTGAGGAATCGACATCCTTCTTCATACATTTACCCTCCTCTTTTTCTCCTTGACCTTGTCCTACCATATCCTATGTCTCACCGCGGACAAGGGTGATTAAAATCTCCGTTTTTTACCTCGTAAACTAAAGACAAGACTACAGGGAGGGCTTTCGCCCCCCCTGTTAACCCAATTATTTAATTTCGGTATTTTGGTCTTTTTATTAATTCTTTCTCTATTTTAACCATAGAACTGGCTTCGGCGACTTCCTCTTCCGATGATTTGATAGGTACCGACTCTTCATTCCTGGTAATCACCTGTTCTGTGTTTGCGGTAATCACCTGTTCCGTATTTCCGGTGATCGCTTGTTCGGGTACTCTCGCCCTTGACGAAAGATAAGGATCATGTGCCCACCAGTCAATCCCCATTTCTTTGGCTTTGTCCACGGACGCCACAAGCAAACGTATCTTGATATTCAGTAACTCAACATCAGCCAAAGATATTTTTATATCCCCGGCAATCACGATTCCCTTGTCTAAAATTCGTTCTAAGAGATCTCCTATCCCACTACTGTTATTTGAGTGTTGAATTGCCACGCCCCTTCCTCCTCCCTACATAAGATTTCCTAAAGGCCCCAGATCAATGTTTAGATCTTCTTCTTTTAGGCCAAATATCTCGCGCATCTCAACCATTTTGTTATCTAATTTCAAGAAGGTTTCACCCATTTCTTCGATTTCCCGTTCCGTTAATGTCCCTCCATCAATGCGCCGCAAAGCTTCGTGTTCCATGACTCTCCTTAATAGCTCCACCACAGTAAGTACAAGTTTTGCAAGTCCCTGATCCGCATTATCTTGATTGGTATTAACGCGGCCAATCTTGCCTTGCTCTTCAAAATCTCTCAGACACTCGGCAATCTTAATACCGGATTCGTCATCCTCAATCATGAGGTAACCCTCCTATCCCCAATTTAAAGATTCGTGAAGAAGAAAACTTTCCGGCTTTAACGCAAATGTACTAAAATGAAACGGTGGCCACGGTCCCGTCCATTCATCTGTGAAATCGGTTTCATCTAAAAGGGTTTGTAATTCGCTGCTAAACTCTTGCTGGAAGCTATTAGGCACTAAAAACCCGAGGTTAATTCCAGCTTCTCGCATTTGCGGGATTTCGGACCAATAATCCTTTATCCACGGAGTTAACCGTAAACAAAATCGCGAAATAACTGCTCGAGCCTGTAACACTTCTTTCTCTAGTAATTGATGCCTTACCCTCATCCGAGCAAGATATTCCTTGCCACTTTGCACGTTTTCTTTTAGTGGAGTATATGCTATATGAGGGAACCCCTGATTTTTATTCGTAATAGTCAAACAATACTCCGAACATCCTTCCACTTTGTCAAAACATAAGTCCAGTTCACATTTATAAGCTCGTAACAGCTCAACCAAGTGAACTTCTTTAGAGACACTCACTCCGGATTGTATCGGTAACACCGTTAACTGAAGATCTTGGATTTGTTCAAACCACTGCAACATAGCCGCTAGAAACTCCTGTTTCGTAGTGAATATCTCCTTTGGGGATTTACTCCAAATTACACTGTGTGCACCCAGCGTTGTCAATTCGGTTGAAAATGGCAGTTTGCTGGTTAGACCCGTGCAATTACGTATAAAACCCAAAAGATAGAGCCGTTTCATAGATTCACGTCTTTCTTCAAATTATTCCCTTCGAGCATTGTCTGTACTGAGGTAAGAACCAGTTTCAAATTCAAATAAACCAAATCAACATTTCCACAGCTAAGAATCAAATCACCTGAGATAACGACTCCTTTATCCAGCAATTTCTCTACAACTTCAAGGATCGTTACTTGTTTTGAATTTGCAATATCACCCACCCATAATTTCCTCCTCATTATTTAACCGCGAAAAATGATAGGGAGGCCAAGGACCGGACACATCTAATATAAAGCCTAAAGGATCAGCAATTTCGTCGAATTCTACAAGCTTCCTATCCCATTCCACACGGCGTTCCTGCGCTATTAGATAATGCGCTGCAAAAACAACATTCTGTCCCTCCGGCACAAGCACTCCAGCCCTATCTAAGAGGCTCACTTCTGCAGAAATATTGTTTAAGTCTTGATACAAAGATTCGCCATAGTCTTCCAAAATCCGCTCCGTTTCCTCTTGCATCTTCTTCTCCCATTGACGTTTCTGAAAATACCCCCCTCCGCTTTGCTCACCAGAATACGGTCGATCTTCCTGGAGCTTTTTTAGAAGCCGCTTACGATTGACAAATAGTTTAACATGCATCTCATTGTGATTTTCTAACCTTTGCAAATCATCTTGTAACACTTCGGCATTCTGGGTTAATTGTCGTTTGATATTTACCTCATCCGTAAAAATCGTACAAAATGGCAGGGGAATAACAGACCTGCCCTCCATTGCTTTCAATAACGTTTCTTCGTGCCGCCGCGCATGACTCTCTACCCAGGCCATATCCTCCATATAGCGATGGAGGGACTCTTCAGTGTACTCTTCGCGAGGGACTGGGCAGACAAGCATACCCAGATTTCCATTTTCTACAATGCGACATGGCCTGTCCTCCATGCCAAGCAAATCAACCATAGTCTCTTGATTTGCTTTAATAATGCCAAACGCGTACAAAACCTCTTCATCAGGCTCAGCTCTTGTAAAAACACACACTTTACTAGGTTGAGAAGCATTATTGAGCCCACTGACTAGATCTTGAGGCAGAGAGTTCTCTTGCTCAACTCCTGAGGCTGCTAGATGCTCTGTTGTAGAAACGGCTGGACAAGATTGAGCTTGAAAAAGGCCCTGGATTACAGCTTCACCTGCCTCTCTCAAACGTTCCATAATAACTTCTTCCAATTCCATGCTAACCTTGTCCGCGCACTGATTCACAAGCCGCTCTACGTTCTTTTCCCATTCTCCAAGGGACCATTTCATTCTTCAATCCCTCTTTCCTGACCTGCTATCAGTCGTTCGAAGAGTCGCTTTTCATATTCACGATACTCCTCTGGTGTAATTTCTTTATTCTCCAGCCTGTACTGCCACTGACTAAGTTCTCGCCGTATGGCTTCAGGGCTATAGTACTCTGCTTCTGCATGCTCAACAACTTGTTTGATTGCCCAAATTGGAAATCTAAAAAACATACCGTATCCGTCCTCCAGGCCAAAGAATAATGAAGAATTTGTTTCTACTTAACAAAATGATGAGGTGCCCAAGGGCCCGTATATTTAAAAATCATAGTATCCGAGTGCTTTTCATATAGAACACCAACCGCTTGATCAAAATCCTCTTCTTTCTGGCGTTCAACCAAATATACTCCGTCAAATGCTTGAAACTCATCCATTGGATCTTTAATCACCCACTCAGCGGCTAAAGGACGAAGCATTGCCAAAAACGTCTTTTCTAATTCTTTACGCTCGTAATCCGCAACTTCCATAATTGCCTTACCAAACTCCACAACATCGTAACCCTGGCCTTCTCCTCTCTCTAAAGCTTTCTTCCAACGACTCAAGCGTTTGTTTTTCATCATCGTTTCTTGGAAGCTTTCTTTCTTCCACCAAACCTTGAGTTCGACTTCTATTTTGTTGTCAAGGTTGGTAAGCAACTTCAAGTAACCCTTTTTCTCTCTCTTAAGAACCTTACGGATTTCTTCCTCTCTATCAAATAAGGTTCCAAAACGCAAAGGAATTACCGTGGTGAGCTTAATAACTTGACAAAGTACCTCCGTGTAGCGACTCATACTTTCTCTTGTTGCCGTTGCCATAGATTCCGCTGCCAACGCCATCGTTTCCAATGTAATGTCAGCGCAGAGCATCCCCAGTTCCCCTTCAACAACAAGACAAGGCGGCTCTTGGTTAGGACCTAGTTTTAAAGACTCAATTTTAAGGGAGTCTGCCCGAATGATACCGTAAGCGTAATACAAATTCCCCACCCCTTAGCTAAAAAAGAAAGTCATGTTGCGACACGACTTTAGAATTCTTCGTCATCTATTTGGCCAATTTCGTCTCGTTCGCGTAAGCTAACCCTCTTGTATCCTAAAATTTCCAGACTAGCACTGACTTCTACCTCATAAATCCCTACAACGTCATCAAGAGCACGCCGCCGCTGATAGTCAGAATCCTCGATAGTTTCAACATGCACCATCCAGCCGTTTTCGCGCCGCCTCACGCCGATCACATTAGCCTCCTTTTCCAGAACACTTTGGAAGAAGGTTTTTACATCGTTGACCAATTGTTGGATATCCATGCTTCATCTCCTCCTTTAATACTTCATTATCGAGGAAGAGTCAGCAAGGGTAAGCCCGATGGCGGAAGCGTATTTTAGATAAGTATCCACTGAAGCGATCACAATACGCGCTTCAATGGTAATGAGTTCGATTCCAACCAATGAAATCCTGACAAAGGCATCAATGACAATTCCCTTGTCAAGAATGCGGTCAATGACCTCCGCCAAACTACTTGACTCTACGCTTTTACTTAATGCCATGATCTGACCCCCTCCCTAACCTTGCCTACGACATATATATGATAGGGATCAGAAATCATGACAAAAGTTCCACATTGTTTTTCTTTTAAGACCGAACATTACGACTTAATCGTCAATACGTAGGTCGTGCACACGCATTTTTAGTGTTCGATCAAGTTTCCGTAACTCCTTTTTAACGACCAGTACCCTTTCCTCTATCACACTGATCCGTTTAGCTATCTCCGTTTGTTCGACCTCTAGTCGATGGAGTTCCTGGTCATACACATGCATCTGGAAGAAGCTTGGTGCATGATCACGGATTGGAGGTCGAACCAGCTTTGGCCTTAAAGGTGGAGCATGACGCATCATTTTCACTTCCTATCGTCTGGGGTGTATCTATCTAATTCCTTTTCAATAAGTTCAGCAAGCACAGAATTGCGTTCGCCTTCGTTTTCATTGAAAATTTCCGATCCAATAACATCTATTAAGATCTGGTAGAATAAAGGATTTGAGCGGACAGGTTTTGATCCATTCGTTGCTAAGATTGTAGCGACCATAATTGCCGCACGAATACTAGGCTTCTTGACCCCATTCTCTCGAAGTCCACGTATGATATCTACAACTCGAGCCGCTTCACGCCATGGCAAACCTGATCGACCTGCAACAATAGCTACCTCAGATTCATGATCTAAATTTTTTATCTCTATAGTGATAACACGGTCTTTCAATGCATCCTGAAGCACGTGCACCCCTGCATATTCTGATGGATTACTGGTAAAAAGTACTGTGAAATCAGGGTGGACAGTTAAACTTGTCTCTCCTTTTTGAAGCGCAGTTAGATCCAAAGTCTTCTCCTGTAGAACTGAAAGAAGTACATTATTTGTTTCTGGTCTGGAACGAGTGAAGTCGTCATAGACAAAGGTATGGCCGTTTCTGCAAGCATGAGTTATCCTGCCATCATACCAAACACTGTCCATAGATTCTTCGGCCTTCCAAACAGAATGAACATAGTTGTCGAGCAATTTCTTCCTGCGCATTCCCGAGTTCCCACCGACTAAGTCAGAAGGTTTATACTCATCATTGCCCTGAAGCGTTACAATCGGGCGACCCAAAAGTTCAGCGATATGCATTGCCAGGGCAGTCTTTCCCGTTCCGGCCGGCCCACAAAAATGAACGGCATAACCGGCTTGGAGATAGAGCAAAGCGCGGTTCGTTAAGTCCCTAAAATATGCAGTTTCGATAAATGCATCTGGCAATTGCCTTACCCCCCTGTACGCTTTCTTAACAGATAACCTCCCGCTTCGTACCAGCCCTTCAATTCTTCTCCCCGCTCATTCAACCATGTTCTCATTTCATCGATTTGCAAAGCTCTATTGGCCTTCAAATCCTGCTCCATGGTCTTCCTTTCTCCTCTATACTTATTTAACAAACCACTAGTGTCCTGAAGAATTTCTGTTCTAGCGATCTGTTGATTAGTACTATCAATGTTTCGTAGCTTAACAAGTTCTTTCCGATCACTTATTACCTTTGTCCGAATATCTGAATGGAGTGTATCTAATTCAAAATTACGTTGATCGAAGTCCTGGCATAATACACGCCCTAATTCGGCAAGATTCATGCTCATCATTTCTTCTCCTTTATAATAATAAATGGGAGGGAGTCTTTCCCCCTCCCCAACAAACCTCATCCAATTTTAGAATTCGTGATGGAGTTCTGTTAAACCAACCGCTGCTGCATATCTCAGCCAGGTGTTAACACTCGCAATGACTACACGAGCATCGATCGCAAGAAGTTCAATCCCCACAAGAGAAACACGTACATATGCGTCAATAACGATACCTTTGTCTAAGATGCGATCTACAACTTCTGCTAAGCTCGAGGAATCAATGTCTTTTTTCATTCCATTTAACCTGCCTTTCTAAATTAAAGAGGAGATTTTGGGGAATATCGCTAGCACAGCCCTTCCATCCTCCCTTACTCGTAATTTATGTCTGTTGTAGAAAAGGTGTGAAAGTTTTTCAGCAATTAATTTCCCCGCTCCATGTTCTTTACACTGTATGTATCTAAGACGATTATGGTTACCTGATCCATAATATAGATAAAAATTCCTACTTTTTGAACACCGATTCCGATAAAACAGATAACAGAAAAAACTTGGCCGATTGCTACTTTTAATACGACCCATGGTTGAACGTTAATTTTTTCTAAATTAGAAGGTTATACTTATTCCATTTTTGTATCAGCTGATTTGCAACCTCTTTAAAATCTGATTTGGGAGTAAAAACAATTTCATGTTCACCATATTCATCCATTATTGAGATGCAAAGGTATTGACGTTCTACGTCGGGATATTCAGCTTTCTCTATGTTTTTGTTATATCGTTTAGGCAACTCAGAAAAAATTTTGATTGAATTGATTTGGGAAAATAGAAAAGCTTTGCGATTAAAAGCTATTGCATCCCTAGGGTGAAGAGACATTGCCATCGACCCCCTTGTTAACTCCGGATGACTACCGATCATTATGACTAATTTCGCCATATAAGGTTTACCATACATTTCATCGATCTCTTTAAATCCTGAACGTGATTTTAGTATAATAATAAGTACTACTAAAAACAGAATGCCGCAAAAACTAAGAGTTATCAAACCAACCACCTCTTCCTTTACCTCACTTTCACAATATTCTCGGCATGGGGTCCCCTATTAGCATATTTATAATTAATAAAATTGCTACCTGAATTAAGTCTCTCTCTTCATCATTCCTAAGCTAATCAGGTTTTTAGCGGGTATAAATATAAAAAGAGGCTAAAGATAGTGCTTATGCCTATCTTCACCTCCATAATCAATATATTTTATTGTCTATGTCTTTATGAATTGTCTTTAAGGCGATCGACTAGCTTTTCCACCATTATCCGCAGATCATTTTTCACACGTTCTGCCTTCACACTAACATTTAGGAAATCCAGTGCTCCGACGACCGATCCGCAGTCGGCACACTGAACAAAGAGTACTGCTCGTGTGGTTCCCTCCAGATTATTAGCGTGGACAACCTCAAATTTACTACCTCCACATTTTATGCATTGAGATTGCGCCATTACTCACCCACCCCCTTACTCTTAGGCTAAAGCATATTTACATACACTCCTACCAATCCAATTTTCTTTAGCTTAAATTTCAGTATAGTGTTCGCTATCTCGACGGAAAGTTTTATATCGTGCTACTTCAATATTAAGATGTAATAGAAAGTGCATTATTACGTATTAGAGCCCGGAATTCCCGGGCTTTTTCTTTTCGTATTCTACAACTCTCCCTGGAAGAAAATATTCAAGGTGACTGCACTGGCTGCATCCACCGCACTGTAGAATACTCGCGCGTACTTTAAAAATATTGACGTGACTAAAGTTGTCAATGAACTCTGGTTAATCGTGACAGGACCTGCTTCATCCAACCAGTTTGTCCCATCCGGGCTGATCTGCATTTTTACTAGGGCTTGGGCGTTTGCATCTAATGATTCATTGACTACGCCAAAGGTCCATTCCCGAACCCCTAACACGGTATAAGTTGTATCCCCACTCCCTGTCGTATCTGTGATATTAGCACGAGTTGTGGATACATCTGTCGTAGCGCTGATAATGGCAAGTCCTGGAGATGTGATGAGCAGACCACTGGTCGGCGGGGTTATCGCCAGA
>NZ_AGAF01000257.1 GCF_000224515.1 Desulfosporosinus sp. OT
TTGCCGCTCAGCCGTATCATGATGACTGGATACGCCAACCAGAACATACTTGGCGAACCCTCCGTCAATTAGCATGCTCCCCACGGCCATACCCAAGGCCATTGTGGAACAAGCTCCATATATACCGATCAAGGGTAAAGCCATTTGGCGCGCTGCAAAATTTGAAGAGATCATTTGATTAAGTAAATCCCCAGCTAACATAAATTCAATATGATCCATTGGGACACCTACTTGAGCAATCGCCCCTTGCATCGCCTGCTCAAGCATCTTACTTTCTGCGACTTCCCAAGATTTCTCACCCTTCAGTTGGTCCTCCCAAATTTTACTAAATGTTTTTCCCAAAGGGCCTTGTCCTTCTTTAGGACCCACCACTGAATAAGACGATAAAATAACCGGGGGGTTGGCGAACACCACGGTCTGGTTTCCCTTTCGTTTTAAATCCATGCCTTCACATCCCCATTCATAAACAGTTGTGTCTGGCAACCGAAATTACCATTGGCCTATTGTTAGTGTAGGAGAAAATAAACGATTCCCACCACAATTGAAGTGGCAATACCATACACAAGCACAGGACCTGCTACAGTAAAAAGTTTTGCTCCAACACCCAACACATAACCTTCCCTTTTAAATTCCATAGCTGGTGAAACGATAGAGTTAGAAAACCCAGTGACTGGAACGATAGATCCAGCTCCGCCAAATTTTCCAATTTCATCATAAATGCCCAATCCTGTTAACAAAGCTCCGAGAAAGATCATTGTCGCAGTTGCCGCAGTAGACGCTTCGACGCGGTTTAACCCTATGCTCACAAATAGATTAATTACAACCTGACCGATCGCACAAATAATCCCTCCCACGACAAAAGCCCGTATCACGTTTTTTACAATCGTGGGTTTGGGCGTAAATTGTTGAGCTAACACTTTGTATTGCTCTGGGGTTACTGCTATCGTAGGCTGACGTAATGTTTCGTTAGCCATCCTGATTCCTCCTTTCTTAACAGTGACAGATAATTTCTATTATTAATCTAAACTACCAAAATTATACTAAGGGACTTTGTCTTTTAACGAGATTCTTAATTTCGACAAAGCTTTTCAAGGAATTCCTTTAAAGTCAGCAGGAAAATTATGGATGACAGCGAAATCATTAGTACTGTGATAAAATTATGGGGGGAATGGTCTTGAACCTTGAGAAAAAGATAGAGCGCCTGACCCTACTCTTGCGCTTAGACGGAGAACTAGATATGCACACAGCTTCAATGGTAAGACAAGCTATTGACAGCGAGATTGAGAAACGAGGAATTCGCACGGTCATTCTTAACCTTCAAGACGTTCGATTTATTGACAGTTCCGGACTCGGCGTTATTCTAGGCAGGTATAAGAAATTGCTTTCCTTGGGAGGAAAGCTTAAAATCACCAACGTGCCCCCACATATCTATAAGATCATGGAATTATCGGGACTACCTAAAATTATCAATTTCTATTTGGATGAAGCGCATGCTTATGAGGAAGGAAGGGGAGCCTAAATGAAAACCAATCAATTAATCCTCACATTTTCAAGTATCTCTGAAAATGTAGGCATCACCCGTATGCTCATTGCTTCAGTAGGAGCACAACTAGATCTGCCACTTAATGACATCGAAGAGCTTAAAGTCGCTGTTTCCGAGGCTGTCTCCAACGCCATTATCCACGGATACAAGAACAACCCTAATCATATCGTTTACCTCGACCTAGACATCACTAATGACACCCTCAAGATTATTGTGAAAGATGAAGGGTGTGGCATCTCGAATGTTGAGCAAGCCATGCAGCCAGCTTATAGTACAGATCCGGAGCGAATGGGCCTGGGCTTTGTCTTTATGCAATCTTTCATGGATGAACTTCAAGTAGAATCTACGCTTGAAGTGGGAACAACAGTAACCATGATGAAGCATTTCAAGCAAACACCCACCGCCTCGCATTAGGGGGGCGAACATTATGATTCAACGACTAACTGAAATGAATCTCCCCCACTTCCCGTTGCTCTCAGATAAGGAGATGATGCAAAACCTTCATGCTGCCAAAGATGGAGATGCTGAGGCCCGTGAACGTTTAATTAACTGCAATTTGAAACTCATTTTTAATTTGGTTCAACGCTTTGCCCATCGTGGCTATGAGATTGAAGATCTCTTTCAGATCGGAACGATCGGGCTGATTAAAGCTATCGACAAATTCGACTTTACTTACGGTGTGAAGTTTTCAACCTATGCGGTTCCGATGATAATTGGTGAAATTCGGCGTTTTCTCCGAGATGACCACCCAGTGAAGGTGCCTCGTTCCTACAAGGAACTTGTTTATAAAGTCAATCGCGCTCGGGATGAACTTTCTGCAACCTTGGGCCGCGAGGCCACCATCGGAGAAATAGCAATTAATATAGGTGTTGACAGAGACGAGATCGTCGCCGCACTTGAAGCAATCCAAAGTCCTACCTCGATCTACGATACCCTTTATCAAGACGACTCCGATCCCATCTATGTTCTCGATCAACTCTCTAATGAAAAGGGGCCCGACCCCAGCTGGTTCGAAAATATTGCTCTCAAAGAAGCTCTCGACAAATTGCCGGAACGAGAAAAGCGTGTACTGTTGATGCGGTTTTTTGAAGATAAAACGCAAAGCCAGATCGCTGACATACTCCAGCTTTCACAGGTTCAGATTTCTCGTATCGAGCGAGCTGCGCTCCACAAGATCCGTCAATCATCGCAGATCAATGATTGCTCAGACTTAGTTGACTTAGACATCAAAAACAAGGACTAACCTATGCTAATAACCAAACACGCCTTTCAGTGTACGTGTCATTTGCCCAGCTAAACCTGCCCGGGCAATGGAGTGATCCGCAATCAGATTTACGTTTGCTTGCAACTGATCGTTACGATAAAGGAGAATCTCTCCTAATTTTTGTCCTTTCTGAATCGGAGCACTGATTTCTGGGTTGAGCTTTGTCTCGACCCAGAAATTTTTATCTTTTCCTTTTTCTACCGTCGTACCCAGAGGTTTTTCAGTTACTGCAGTAACCTCATCTTCTATTCCTTTGCGAACTTTAACAACGCCTTGTTTTTGCGTAACCGGAGCAAACTGCTTAAACTCATATTTAGCAAAGCCATAGTTATATATTTTCATAGATTCAGCGAAATGTCCTCTGACTTGTGGTACACCCATCACGACACAAATTAACCGTAGACCATTTCGCTCTACTGTTGAAGCCAAACAATACTTGGCTTCATTCGTCCACCCGGTTTTGAAGCCATCAGCTCCAGGGTACCACCATAGTAATTTGTTAGTATTCCAAAGCTTAAATTTCCCGTCGCGCAAGTCATATTCTTTGATGCTGGTCAATTTACGTATTAGTGGATAATTGAGAGCTTCCCTGGAAATGACCGCTAGATCATAGGCGCTTGTATAATGCCCCTCAGCTGGTAGCCCATAAGCATTCGCAAAATGAGTGTTTTTTAAACCTAAAGCTTGAGCCTTACGATTCATTTCTTCCACGAAAGCTTCATGCGTTCCATCAATATGTTCCGCCACTGCAACACAGCCATCGTTGGCTGACCCAACAGCTATGGCAATCAACATCTGTTCTAAAGTGAACGTTTCTCCCGGTTCAAGATAGATTTGGGAGCCCCCGAGTTTACTGGCATTCTCGCTGGCTGTCACTTTGTCTGTCAATTTTACTTTTCCAGAAGCCACTGCATCCGCCGCCACCAGTAGAGTCATAAGTTTTGTAACACTTGCGGGTGGTAGTTCTTTATGTGATTCTTTCTCATAGAGAATTTGACCGGAGGCCGCATCCATGAGAATGGCACTTGTAGCTTCGGTCACAATCTCAACACCCAGCACAGGTTGGACGTTAGCAAAGCCAATGTTTACGAGGACAACCAACATGGCTAAAACGATTGCTAAACTTTTTCGCATCTTCAACCCTCCTTATATAGTATGGTTTTATTATTCCCGAAAAGGAAAATTATATTGAATGAATGAAATAAAATATGGTTCTTTAAACCGAATAAAGCCACTTCATCGAAGTGAACGGAAAATTGCTGGACTTAGGTGATATAAAGAAAACTTGGCTGGCGCCAAGCTTTGCGCAGGCGGCCGTCTTAGTTGCACTTATGCTTCCAGACGAAGACTGTCTTCGCACGAATTAGCATTCTTGCAGTATACAAACGAAGTTTATACTTTCTGACTAGTACGAGAAAAAAGCCTTTGAGTTGCCGCTAGACGGTAACTCAAAGGCTTCAACATTGATTAAAGGAAGAGAATCGGGGTATGAGTTTTACTTTGCTGCAAATTTTTCTACCTGAGCATTTGAAGACAACGAAGAATACGTCTGCAAGAGCTTACGAATCGAATCAACTACGATGATCGCCGCTAAAATAATCATCAATCCGGCCAACACAGCGGGAAGTGTTTGATGTTTTGGAATGTAGGTATTTACAATCGTCAGATATCCTGCGGCTGAAGACGTAACCCCCATAAAGAGCATAGGAAGAAATGTTGTCATCGCATAACTAAGTTTCTTGGTACGACGAAGAATCATATTCGATCCAATGGCCATCGCCAAGGTTGCCAGCAATTGGTTAGACACTCCAAAGATCGGCCAAATCGTCGCAATATCTCCACCAAAGAGAAGATATCCCCAGGCAAAGGATACTAAAGCACTTAACACAATAGACAATACGATTGACTTGGAATTCTTTAAAGGCTTAAACATTAAACCAAGGAAATCTTGCGCAATATAACGAGCAACACGAGTCCCGGCATCAATTGTTGTTAAAATAAAAAGCGCCTCAAACATTATCGCAAATTGATACCAGTAAGCCATTAACCCTTTCAGGCCGGGAATACTCGAGAAAATGTGGGCCATACCAACCGCTAAGCTTACGGCACCGCCAGGACGCCCAGCAATATTTTCTCCCACCAATTGAGATAAAATTGGTAAATCTTTGACTTGCATTCCTAAGTGAGCAAACACAGAGGGAGCTGTGTTGATCGCAAAGTAGTCTCCTGGGGCCAAGACTGTAGCGGCAATAAGAGCCATCATAGCCACGAAGGCTTCCATGATCATCCCGCCATACCCGATCAGCTTAATATCTCCTTCATCCTTCACCATTTTAGGCGTCGTTCCAGAAGCAATCAGAGCATGGAACCCAGAAACTGCACCACAGGCTATGGTAATGAATAGGAAGGGCCATACTTTACCATTAATGATCGGGCCTCCACCATGAACAAATTGAGTGATAGCAGGCATTTGAAGTTGTGGATGAACAAAAACAATCCCCAGAGCTAATGCAGCGATCGTTCCGATCTTCATATAAGAGCTGAGGTAATCTCGAGGGGCTAGAAGCAACCAGACAGGAAGAGCGGCTGCAACAAAACCATACACAGGAAGAATGATTTCCAGCGTTTTAACATCATAAAAAAACAAGAAGGCAAACGGAGAATCCTTAATAACAGGTCCCAGTGCTACTGCTAAAAGGATCAAAACTACACCTATGACCGAGGCCTCTCCTAACTTTCCAGGGCGAAGTTTACGCATATAAATGCCCACGAAGATGGCTATTGGAATCGTCATGGAAATCGTAAATACACCCCAAGAGTTTTTATACAGAGCATTAACAATAACCATGGCCAGTCCCGCCATTGTGATTGTAATGATGAACAGGATAGCAATCCCGGTAATGAAACCGGTGATCGGCCCAACCTCTTCTTTAGCAATATCCGATAAGCTTTTTCCATCATGACGAACGGAGGCAAAGAGCACGACCGCATCATGAACAGCGCCACCTAATACAGCTCCGATCAGAATCCAAAGAGCGCCCGGCAAATAACCAAATTGAGCAGCTAATACTGGCCCAACTAAAGGACCTGCACCTGCGATTGCTGCAAAGTGGTGTCCAAAGACAACCCATTTGTTCGTTGGAACATAATCTTGTCCATCCTCCATGCGTACCGAAGGGGTGAGGACACTTGAGTCAAGAGTCAGTACTTTAGCCGCGATAAAGGCTCCATAGAAACGATAAGACAACATCAGAATAAGTGCTGAAGCAACAATAAGAGTTAACGCATTCATTATTTTACTCCTTTCAAAATAATTTGATTTGGTTATTTTCTACTTGCAAGTATACTGCCGTACGAAATTAATCCGCTTAATTCAACAAAAAACACAGGATTTAAGGTCTAATGTACCAAAAATCCTGCGTAACTTGATAGAATATCTTATTAAGATTATTGAGCTGTAGGACCATTGACGATCAAACTACAATCCCATTCGTTCTCTAAACTCTTTAACATACGTTCGGCTGACCGGAATCTCACTTTTATTGTTCATGATCAAGTTATACGTATTATTAAACCACGGAATAATGGAATGGATTTGGTCTAAATGAGCTAAATAGCTTTTGTGGACTCGCAAAAACGATGACGTCAATAAACCTTCTAATTCAGTCAGAGTATAATTTGTTAGATAACTCCGTTCTCGTGTAACGACTCGTACGGAACGTTCCTCAATTGTAGCATAAAGGATCTCTCCAAAAGGGACAAGCAATATCTTCCCATTCTCTTCGATTTTAAGTTTACCTTCTTTTCCTTTAACTGCATGTAATGACTTATAAATTTGATCTAATTTGGCGAGAAATTCTTGGGTTTGAACCTGTTCTGTCTGACTCTCCCTCTGGTTCTTTCCCTCCAAACGTTTCTTTAAACGCTGCATAGTTTCTCCTAACCGATCCTCATGAAAGGGTTTTAATAGATAATCCACTGCATTGACGTCAAAGGCATCCACCGCATATTGATCATAAGCCGTGGCAAAGACAATGGTCGGAGAGAAACCTTGTCGAATTAATTCCCGAGCGACATCTACTCCCGAATCGTCGGGCAATTGGATATCTAAAAAAATCGCATCTGGACGATGCTCCTGGTATTTTTCAATCGCTTCCGCTCCTGTTCCAGCTTGGGCAACGATTTCCACTCCGGAAATTTCTCGTAATAAATAACACAGTTCGTCTCGTGCAGGACGTTCGTCATCCACAACCATGACCCGCATGTAACATACCCCTTTATTCTAACATTTCAAATACGTTCCGCTGCCGCCGCAGCAGGTAGCTTTAAGGTGACCTCAGTCCCCGCCCCTGCCTTGCTTGTAATAACAAAATCAGCCCTCTTCCCATATAGAATCTGGAGACGTTGCGCAACATTCTGAAGACCAATGCCCAACCCCGAAGTCGATACTTCAACTCCGGCGTGGATAAGAGCCAATTTCTCAGCGGGAATGCCCACCCCATTGTCCCAGATCCGTACGACCAGGATTTCCTCTTCGACTAAAGCAGAAATCAGGATCTCTCCTAGTGTGCTCATGGGATAAATCCCATGTTTTATGGCATTTTCGACGAGAGGTTGCAACGTAAGTCCAGGTAATCTCCAATTTAAGGCGTCATCCGTAATCTCTTCACGGACGCAAAGGCGGTCAGAAAAGCGGGCCTGTTCGATAGCCAAATAAGCACGTATATGTTCACACTCCTCACGAAGAGTAACGAACTTTTCCCCACTTTTAAGATTCTTTCGAAAGAAATCTCCCAGTTGCAAGAGAAGATTGCGGGCCTTTTCAGGATCTGTACGGCAAAATGAGACCACGGTATTTAAGGCATTAAACAAAAAATGAGGATTAACTTGAGCTTGAAGCGCTTTAAGTTCAGACCGACGCACCAAACAGGCATGTGTCTCCAAAGTGGCTAATTCCAATTGGGTGGAAAAAAGCATGCCTAAACCAGCACCAAATTCCCAATCCACCGGGCTTATCCCTCGCGCCTGCTCCCGATAAATCTTAAGAGTCCCGACGACGGAGTGTTGAATATGGAGCGGAACAACTAGCGCCGAAAAAAGCGGACAGTTTGGTTCAGCACAGCCAATTTCTGCCCGAGTTGCAGCAAGCTTCAATTCTCCTGAATCCAAGGCCTGATGGGTGGCTAGTGTCTGGATAGCATGCCCTGCTTCATGGTGATCAAATCCTTTTCCGACATGGGCAAGGATTTGATCTCGATCCGTTAAAGCAACTGCAGCTACATCAGTTTGTTCATGAATAATTTGAGCTACACTGCGTGCTGTATCTTTATTTAAACCTAAACGTAAGATTGGTAAGGTTAAATTGGCAATATAAAGTGCCTTTTGCGCTTGAACCGCGCCAATACGTTCTTCTTCCTCCAATGAGTTATGGATAACAGACACAAAAATTGAAATTCCAACGCCATTCATAATTATCATAGGGAGCCCGATGTCTTGGACCAAATCCCAAGCCGCATAATAAGGGCGAGCGATCAACAATATAACGAGCATCTGGATGACTTCAATCCCCATACCGACAAACAAAGAGCGTTTCCAAGTTAGATCCCCGGAGAATTTCCGCCCCATGTATCCTGCAATAGATCCCTCAACAATCGTAGCAATCCCACAGGCACCAGCGGTAAATCCACCTAATAGTGTACGATGCACCCCAGCTAATACCCCTGCACAAAGCCCAACAAGGGGCCCCCCCAGAAGCCCCCCAACAGCTACCCCTATAACCCGAGAATTAGCTAATGCACCTTTAATATTCACTCCTGTATAGGTTCCTGCAATCCCAATAATCCCAAATAGCAAAACTAGAAAAACCTTTTCCTGAGTATTTGCCTTACTCCGTAACATGCGCCTAAAGAGCTTCGTTCGAGTCATCAGATAAGCTACTGTAACAATCAGGCCAATATTGAGCGCAAGATCTTGGAGTAATCTCCAGAACATCTATCTATCTCCTATCGTCCGGCTATTCTTTTTAAAACTTCGCACATCGTTTCCTCAGTAAGATTCCAAATTTCCACTATTTCTATTCAAGCTAATCTCTATTTAGTCTCACGATTCACGTCTGCTCTTCTATCATCCTGGCCCATCTGAAGTGCAAGGGGCGGAATTCGTGATGTAGTCAGCGTTGTCCAAGAAAAGGCGGATCAGATTCGGGTCGAACTGTGTTCCAGCGCATCGGTCCAATTCTCTCAACGCCTCTTCATGGCTCCTTTTTCGTTTATTAGGCTGGTCGTGAGTCATAACATCATAAGCTTCAATGATCGATATTATGCGAGCCACGACGGGTATCTGATCTCCTTTCAGACCGTAGGGATAACCATTGCCATCCCATTGCTCTCGAAGCGCGAGCATGGACAGTGCCAGTACTGGTTCTTCCAGGGACCGAGCCATCCTGTATCCGATTTCAGGATATTTACGAATGGTCTGTAACTCGTTTTCGGATAAGGACGTACTTTTATTAAGTAATTCAACCGGCATGGCGACCTTCCCGATATCATGCAATCGAGCTAGTAGGGACACCATTTCCTGTGGTTCCTGACCAAGTTTCAAGAGTTGAGCAAATCTATTGGCAATAGTTTCGACTCTTTCACTGTGTCCAATATAGGCAGGACACTTGGATTGCAAAGCTTTTTCGACACTGGAAATAATTTTTTCCCGGGTGGTTTTATTTTCAATGAGCTTGTTACTGTACATGATACGATCTGCCGCATCAATAATGCTTGTAATATCAGTATCCCAATTCTCCATAGTGGCACCACCAAGCGCAGCACTCAACCCCATTTGTTCGTAAGATAGCGCATCAAACATAGCCTTAATGTTATTACAAATCCTTGTACAAGCTTCCTGATTAGCACCAGGGAGTAAAATCAAAAATTCATCTCCACCCCAACGGGCGATAATATCACTTTTGCGACAGCATTTGAGAAATACTTTGGCAGCTTGAACAATCAGTTTATCGCCATATTCATGGCCAAAAACATCATTAACGAGCTTCAAAGCATTTATATCGGCCATTACAATACTTAACGGAAGATTAGAATCGATTTGTAGTTGAGGAATGATACTTTCCACATAAGCCCTATTGAACAGAGATGTGAGCTTGTCATGGAAACTCAAAAACAATAGCTGATCTTCTACTTTCCGTCTTTCCGTGAGATCGGTCAGAATTAACATAAGTCGCACACTATTCTCGTCAAATTCATCTGTGTTGATAATTTTGTACTTGATGTGAACATAATTCTCTCTAATCTTAATTAGATTGGGCAAGTCATTTAAGCAAGACAGCTGAGCCTCTCTATTCTCTACATTAAAGACACTCTCTAACACAGCCGCAAAAAGCTTGTTTTGCTCTTCATTTTCAGTGTGTAACAGCTCCACGATATTCAAATTAGCAATCTTCTTGTTGAAGATTCGAGTACACTCTGAGCTATGCTCTTTCTCTACAAGTAGGTTCTGACCAAACGTCAGAAAGCCTTGATCGGAATTATCTAAGAGATTATTAATTTCTCGCTCGCGCCGTTTCAACTCCCTACTCTGGACATCACTTATACTACACAATCTTCTAGTCGTATTAACGAGTCTGCAATAATTATTTGTAAAGTTATTAAATTTCAGGATTAGTTCGTCCTTTTCTAAACTATCCTGTTTCAAAAATTCTCTCGCCTCATCATAGATAGCAATTTCATCATCAAAAATAGCATCCGATCTTTGGTCTTTCATTGTGCCTTTCACCACTCCTCATTTGAAACCCAGGCGGGATCTTAACCAGCCCAGTACAGGCTTCCTAAACAAGAACGATTTCGAAAGGAAACGTATAATCCTCCTTGAATTCCTCAGCACATTCCTGCTCATATTCGTTATGCTCATTGCATATCCATTTTAATTCCACAATTACTCCTTGATCGGCAGCCTCTTCGAGTAAGTCTAAAATCATCATTATACACTTTGAACTGCTTGTATTTGTATAGGTCAAGGTTACTTCGAGCCATACGTTCTGACCTACCTTGCCTGCCAAATACTCTTTTAACCATTCTAACAAGGGTTTAAAAAATAAAAAAGCATCCTCCGGATAAGATTGTCCCTTGATTAGAAGTATATTTTTATCCGCGTCAAAATCCACGAATGGGGTACTCTTTGATTCTTTTAGAAATAGCCTCTCCACAGTATGCCACCACTCCCTAACAATTAACGTTTATCTGAAAATAAGTCAACTGATCGTTAATACTGTAATTCATATATTCAAGTGGAGACTTAGCTGTTCTGGCCATCTGGATAAGGCCAAGTCCTGCACCACGTCCATTTACCCCAATATCATCCCTTCTCATGACTTCCTTATAATGTTTTTTCAACTCATTAGGTTCGAGTGAATTCAGAAATTCAATTTTCCCCACCAATGGCTCATAATCCTGTTTATCCAGAATATTGCCTGATGTCACAAAAAAGCCATCCAAGGTCTTACCTATCGTGACAATGCTTGATTCCAGAAGTTGATCATAATATCTGTGATTTATATTCTGTAAATTATAGTTAATGATATTTTGAGCTTGCTCTACAAAAATGGAGATCACTTTCATCGGATTGTATTTTGCAGCCTCACTTTCAGTCATCTGCTCTTTGATAAATTCGCACAATTGTTCCACAATGCCTTGCGAAAATTGGCCAGAAAAGCAAATTAAAACTTTATACTCTTCCAGTGACTTTTTTAATTGTTGAAGATGTATCATTTAAATTCTCCTTCTCATGTACCAAATTAACGTATTCCCTGCTTTAAAGCTCACATTAATTCAGGCACTGCATACTATTTAATTTGAAACCCAACAACTGTAATATCATCCCGCTGTGGAGCCTGTCCCATGTAATCAGTAAGTTCACTTTCATAATATGCTCCTTGCTCTCTCATTGACAAGGATGATGTACGAGTAATAATCTCCATAAACCTGCTCTTTCCGAATGAATAATCGTTTAAACCTCCATTTTGGTCTAGATAACCGTCCGTTGTGAGGTAGAATCGATCCCCTGGCTCGACCTTCAGTTCGACATCCTTAAACTCTGAAGAAAAAGTCGATTTGATATAGCCAATCCCACTTCTACACCCATCATATTTGGCAATCTGATCGGCACTTGACACATACAGGTTAATCTTCGCCCCCGCAAAGAACAATTTACCCATATTCTCATAATAACATATACCTGCCTCAAGTCCGTCATCCGTAGAGTGGTCTTTCATCTCTTTATTCAAGGCCTCTCTCAATTGCCTATTAAGTTCTCTAATGACGAGTGCAGGACTTATAACATCACTCTCAACAACAATATTGTTTAATATAGAGTTCACTGCCATGGTCATCAAAGCCCCAGGCACGCCATGTCCGGTACAATCACCTACCACTAATATAAAACCTTGCTTAGTCTCCTTCAGCCAGTAGAAATCACCGCCCACGATATCTCGTGGTTTCCAGAGGACAAAGTTATCCGCTAATACTCTATTCCATACATCAGATCCCGGCAGGATCGACTCCTGGATAGTCTGGGCGTAGTGTAGACTCTCCAGGATCTTTGTATTCTGATCGCTGATTTTTGCAGTTCTTTCGCTGATCTCATTTTCCAATTCTAAATTAAGCTGGATAGCACTTTTATACGGATTAGCGATTCTAGAAGATACAAGGTAGAAAACAAGGAGTAACAAAACAAGGACTACGGCAATCGTGACCAGCGTACTGATCATAATTGAATTGAGGACACCTAATGTTTCGGATCGGTTAATCTGAAAAACCAAGACCCAGTCGCATGAGCTTAGTTTCTGAAAAATCAGGTCAACTTTTCCAGTCTTATCTGCATAGCTTACAATCGTGGGCTGAATAGTGTTTTGAGCACTATCGCTCATAATTTTATCATATACATCCTCCGGTAAGTAATCAGACAGCTTGCCGCCGCTCTGTTCAACGTCCTCAGAGATGCTTATCTTCCCCTTAGTATCAACCAGCCATAAATTGCTTTTGTCTCCAATTTTATAATGATTAAATTCCGTTGATATGTCTTGAAGATCTACACCAACTCCAGCAACTCCAGCCGGATTATGACTGTCTCCCATAAGTGTATTGACCCATAAGTTTGTTTGGTTTAACTCCTTATTATGGTCGATATTAAGTGTGATTTTCTGGTCCGACCTAATTGCATCAAAAAACCAGCGATCAGTAGGATCATCTTTAGACATAGTATCTGTCAGGAGGTTGGAATCTGTCCAATAATGTCCTGTTTTTTTATTGGTAAAAAACACAGTGTAGTTAAAGGTTTTTGCAAGGCCTGTCATTTGTTGAAGGAACATGGCCTCGTACTGTTTGTCCGTTTCTCCATCATTAAACCATTTTATTATATCAGGGCTGTCAGCAATGATCAGAGATGTGTCCTTAGCTCGATTAATCCTAGCATCCACCTGCGTCGAAATAGACTTCAGAATATATACAAGATCCTCTTTTTGGAGTTTCTCTGTTAAGGACCTTTTTACCATAGCGTAGTTCGAACTCCCTGTTACCACGATGGCTATGATAATCACAAAACTGGCAAAGACTATGACGTTCATAGTTCCTTTATTGATAATTTTTTCATACTTACTCCATTCAGACCTTTTCATAAATGTACTATTTACCCCTCCTCTCTCTAATTTTAGTATTTGAAGTTCTATATTTTGTAAATTAAGAATGGCATTCCAATTTAATTCTCCAAAATCCAATAAATTCCTCCTTTTCTTGTAAGAAGTTTCTGCTCCTACCTACCGAACCGCTTCGCCGGTACTTTAGCATCTCTGAACCCATGCCAATAACAGGGATTTAAATAGTGCACACCAATCACCGGATAAACCTTATGTCGCAGGACACACCCACGAATAACCGCCACTTCGGCACTATCGCATTCTTGTTGAAGCTCCTGGGTCCAGGTCTGCTCCTGAAACCAAATCCCTTTAACACCTGCAGATGCGGCATCAGAAACCAGAGATCCAAGCTGCTCTGGAAGCAGACAGGGTACAACAACCGTTACCTTATCCTTTAGCTCCGTTAAATTTGGATACACTTTGCTTCCGTCTATACGTTTCAAATCCTCGGCCACAGGATAGGCAACACAGCCAAAGTCTTTCAATGCCCGCCAAACCTTCCAGGCATGCTTATGCTTTTGAAATTTTTCAGCATTCCCTAACACCGCATACGTATCCGCCGTCGTCAGCCCCTCAGCCAAAGGATAAATTTTTTTTCCACGCACCATAATAAAATCCCCCTTCCCAGAGACACGATGCCTCGTGCCTCTTTCTCGTATATGCATACGTAAGGAGGAGAGATTTATGATAATGGCACTTATATATCGCCAATATTGAATATATGTTCAACAATAACCAATTTCAATATTATTACTACAGTCTTGATGACTAAAAATATTTGGAGTCATTGTATTATTTCGTAAATGTACTCGCTAAGCTTCGGCTTGGTATTACTAAAAGAGTATGCCTCTTTGGATATTTTATTAGCCTCTTGCTGGTCTTCAATATTAGTGTGCAAAATGCAGAGTACATCTCCTACTTTTACAATATCTCCGACCTTTTTCACCATAGTAACTCCTGCTGAAAAGTCTATCGTATCCTCTTTCTTTTTCCTCCCAGCACCTAGTAACATTGCAGTAATCCCTATTTTCTCAGCATTAATAGCTGAAACATATCCACTCTCTGATGCTGTAATTTCAATATGATACTTGCTATGGGGAAGCATATTGGGATTGTCAACCACTTCTGGGTTTCCACCTTGAATTTGAACTAATTCCTTAAACTTTTCAACCGCTTTGCCCGATTTAATTATCTGATCAAGTTCTCTATAAGCGGTATCAAAATCTGCAAAAGCACCCCCTATAACTGTCATGTATGATGCTAGAGTCAGAGCAATTGTTGTTTCGTCCTCTGCTCCATTACCCTTTAATATTTCAATTGCTTCCATGACTTCATTAGCATTTCCCACTTCATGTCCAAGTGGTTGACTCATATCAGTTACTACCGCAATTGTTTTCCTGTTTAATGATTTCCCTATCTCAACCATAGTTTTAGCTAATTCAATTGCTTCGTCAACCGTTTTCATAAATGCCCCAGAACCAACTTTAACATCAAGTACTATGCAGTCAGCACCAGAGGCTATTTTCTTACTCATAATACTACTGGCAATCAAAGGTATACTGTCCACTGTTGCCGTTACATCCCTAAGTGCGTAAATCTTCTTATCTGCTGGCGTTAAATTAGCACTCTGCCCAACTATAGCCATCTTATATGTATTAACATTATTGATAAATGTTTCCCTATCTAACACTGTTTTAAAACCTTCTATTGACTCTAATTTATCTATTGTGCCACCTGTATGACCTAAACCTCTACCAGACATTTTGGCAACAGGTATTCCTACGGATGCAACAAGTGGAATAATTACAAGACTAAGTTTATCACCTACACCACCAGAAGAATGTTTGTCAACTTTAATCCCTTCAATAGCTGATAAATCATTTCTATCTCCAGAATTTACAAAGGCTAACGTAAGGTCAGCGATTTCCTTTTTGTTCATACCCTTAAAATAAACTGCCATAAGAAATGCTGACATTTGGTAATCTGGAATCTCTTCATTTACATATCCTTGTACAATAGAGTTAATCTCATTTTCACTCAAAGGTTCACCACGTTTTTTCTTTTGAATAACATCTACCATTCTCATGACAATTACTCCCCCTGATGCCTATACAAGACGGTTTAAGCATTAATTTCAGCCGTGCTATAATTAAATTTCTTCCATCTCATATATAGCTCAACTGCTTGTTGAAAATCTTCTTGGTCTACATTTGATTCCTCCACTATCCCTTTAGGGATAGTGGAGGAATCGCCAAACGCAATATGAATCACCCTTTCTTAATCCTCACTGCAAAACTCTTCCTAATAACCTGAACTTTCACCTAAAGCACGCTTACAAGCTCCTTAACAAACTGTACAAATTGCTTTTCAACCCGTTCAGCCGTTTTCATGACTTCCACATGACTGAGTTTCTGTCCCATGATACCTGCCGCCATATTGGTTACACAAGAGATTCCCAAAACCCGCATTCCTCCATGGTTAGCCACAATGACTTCCGGTACGGTACTCATACCTACCATATCAGCACCAATCGTACGCATATAGCGAATTTCGGCGGGAGTTTCATAGCTGGGTCCGCTCACGGCAACATACACGCCTTCTTGAGGGTTTATTCCCATTTCTTTAGCTATTAGTAAAGCTTTTTGCCGCCATTCCAAATTATACCCTTCGCTCATGTCCGGAAAACGCGGCCCCAAATCTGATAGATTCGCTCCCCGCAATGGATTGTCGCCCATCAAGTTTAGATGATCTTTAATGAGAATCAGGTCACCCGAGCGAATAGCAGAATTTATGCCTCCAGCAGCGTTAGTGACAATAAGACCGTTCACTCCTAAAACTTGCATAACTCGAATTGGAAAGGTGACCTCCTGCATTGTATACCCTTCGTAATAGTGAAAACGCCCTTGCATAACTACGACGGATCGACCTTTAACTTTACCGAAAACTAGTTGGCCTGCATGCCCTTCAATGGTAGAAATTGGAAAATGAGGAATGTCTTTATACGGAATCACCACTTTTTCCTCGACAAGACCAGCAAAGGCTCCTAACCCTGAACCTAGAATAACCCCGAGTTCTGGCCCCACTTTGATACGCGCCTCAAGATAGCTACGCACTTCAGCCAGTTTAGTACTATATTCTTTTTCCGAAATCATCGATTAGTCCTCCCTCAAGTTTGTATATCAGGAAACTTACTTCATCTGAGTTTTAATTGAACTTATTTAGGGATTCGCGCACTTACCCTTCAATTAAAGCAGGAGTCTTAGTGGCGCTATATCATCGAAAGAAAACTCTTCCCCTCTGATATTGACTCAGTCTGGAGGTATTCGACCACAGTTGCCCCAAGATCAGCAAAGCTGGATCTGACGCCTAGGTCAACTCCTTTTTTCAGAGTTGGCCCGTAAACAAGCAACGGAACATATTCCCGAGTATGATCCGTGCCAGGCAGGGTGGGATCACAACCATGATCAGCCGTAATAATAAGTATGTCCTCTGGGCACAGAACAGCATAAATTTCCGGTAGACGTTCGTCGAAGGCTTCTAAAGCTCGTGCATATCCCTCTACATCATTGCGGTGCCCATACAACATGTCGAAATCCACAAGGTTAGCCATAATCAGACCAGATTTGACTTTAGTCATATATTCCAAGGTCTTATCAACGCCCTCCATGTTCCCTTTTGTGGTCACATAGTCGCTTATTCCTCTCCCGGCATAAATATCATAGATTTTCCCCACGGCACAAACCTCAAGACCTCTTTCTTGCACATATTCCAGCAAAATTTTCCGGGGGGGTTCAAGTGCAAAATCATGCCGATTTGAGGTGCGATAGAATTGTCCAACTTCACCGAGGAATGGGCGTGCAATCACGCGTCCAACTTGCAGCTCATCCGTCAACATTTCGCGGGCAATCTGGCATATACGCATCAGTTCCGACAGCGGAATAACGTTTTCGTGAGCTGCCACTTGAAATACGGAATCTGCTGAAGTATAGACAATCGGCTTTCCTGTCTGTACATGTTCTTCTCCAAGACGCTGAATAATCTCTGTCCCAGAAGCGACCTTGTTACCTATTACCTTACGCCCGATTGCTGACTCATACCGTTCAATAAACTCCTTAGGAAAACCTCTGGGAAAGGTTGGCAGCGCGCTCTCCAAGATTACTCCAGCCATCTCCCAATGTCCACTCGTTGTATCCTTACCAAGAGACCGTTCAGACATTTTCCCAAAACTACCCTCAGGAACTGGTTGAGCCGAAACCCCGGTAATAAAGTCGATATTTCCCAAACCGAGTTTTTCAAGAAACGGGAGATGGAGTCCTCCTCTTAGACGGGCGATGTTCCCCAAGGTATGACTGCCTTGATCACCGTAGTCTCCGGCATCTGGCATTTCTCCAATCCCCACACTATCTAGCACAATGATAATGACTCTCCGTGACATGTTTTTTGTCACCCCTTAATCCTTTAATCCGCTCGTGGATGTGCCTTTCGGAAAACATCGACTAAGCGCTTTCGCGTCAGATGCGTATAAATCTGAGTTGTCGCAATGTCCGCATGACCAAGCAGCTCCTGGACTGAACGCAAATCTGCGCCATGATCTAGAAGATGGGTTGCAAAACTGTGACGAAACATGTGAGGAGAAATCGATCGCTCTAGGCTATGAGTTTGTCCCCATTTTTTCAATATGTACACTATTCCCTGGCGCGTTAGAGGGCGGCCATGGACATTCAAGAATAGGATATCGCTTTTTCGTTCACCGCACAAACGCCCTCGCAGATCATTTATGTAATCCTCCAAGGCCCGAACGGCCGGTTCACCTAGCGGTACAATTCGTTCTTTACTTCCCTTCCCACTGCAACGCACATATCCGACGTCTAGCGCTAGATCCGATAAACGTAAGCCGATCAATTCAGAAACACGCAGGCCGCTACTATAAAGAACCTCCAACATTGCTAAATCTCGTGGAGCGAGATCCGATTCCTCCCCTGTCTGTAATAGTTTATCCATTGTCGCTTCCGACAACACTTTCGGGAGAGGTTGATTTAATTTTGGGGTTTCTAAATAAGTGCTTGGGTTATCGTCTCTTTGCCCTTCATCCACCAAGAACGAAAAAAATCCTCGTAGGGTTGCATTACACCTGGCAATACTTCGAGGTGATTTTCCTTTTTCCTTTAATTTGAGAAGAAATAAGAAGAGGTCATTGGCCACACATTCTGAAAAATTCGTCCCCCTCTGTTTAAGGAAAACCAAAAGTTGGCGCAAGTCTCGCTCATAAGCCTGGCGAGTATTTTCAGAAAGCCCTCGCTCAACCTGCAGATAAGTTAAGTACTGTTTCGTTAGTTGCTCCTTGGAGGTCACTTTATCCCCCCCTTTTTCTGACTACGTTCTACATACGGAGGGGATTTTCCTTGTTAAACCGTTTGCCACAATGAAATTATCGTTCTTTCTGAGCAGGCGGAAACCACTGAAAAACAAACTTGCTCCATCCGGGGGCTTCTACCCGCAGGGGATTGCCGATCGGTTTTTGTTCATTATGTAAGTATGAAGACATCCAAATGTTGCATACTGCCATTAATTTAGGCAAGAGCACAGCAAGTAAAATAAGGAGGATAAATACTCTTCCGAGATAAAGGAAAAAATCACTCCAACGTTTTGTAGGCATTTAAGTTCCCCCCTATCTCTTAATTCTATGCATCTCCAGATTGTCTTTATCCTTTAAATAAAGAAAGGACCGCTATTTTTACATGCGGTCCAGCCATTTACTTATTTTCTATTCCTTAATAATCAATCTGTCCTCTCAACCAGTTTCGATTGATTATTTCATTATTTGCTCAATAACGTCTTCTCGGAAGATCGTACCGTGGATCAAAAGGCTGTGGAATTCCCATCTGGCGTTCTAAACGCTGAAGCCACGCAGGTTCAAATTGCTCTTCATAAAGCTCCCACCAAATTGGTTCCTTTCCAGGCAAGAATCCCAGGCGATTTTCCATCCGTTTAAGCCATCGGGGTTCAAACTGTTCCTCGTAACGTTCCCACCAAGCAGGCTCGTAGCCACCAGTATAGTTAACCGGATACCAACGCACCTGGTGCGGATAATGACCATAAATGGGAACGAGGGTCTCTCGTTTATAATGCAATATACCCACTCCTTACAATTAGATCGAAATAGGATAACCGTCTCCTATTTTTCCATTATATTCCTTGTATTTCTACTTGGAAGGTTGGCTACGTTGGTGGGAAGATAAAACTTAGCTGCACCGAGCCTTAATAGAAAGCGTCAACCTAAGTTACACTAAAAAATAACTTATGCTTGAATACATGCCGCCTCGTTCATTATAACTGATAAAGAAAACTTGGCTGGTGCCAAGCTTTGCGCAGGCGGCCGCCTTAGTTGCACTTATGCTTCCAGAAAGTATACAAACGAAGTTTATATTTTCTGACTAGTGTAGAAAAATGGAACCCGCTCAACGGATTCCACTCTATACTCATATACCTTTTCAGATAACTTTGTTAGTCTAAGGTCAAGTTAGTTATTTACTTAGGTTAAACTCATTAGCTAAACGTTAGCCTAAAGCTTCTTCTAAGGTCAAATAACTAATATCCAAAGCTTCGGCAACAGCTTTATAGGTTAACTTGCCATTGATGACATTGACCCCTTTGCGAAGTGCCTGATTTTCCTGGATCGCTTTAAGATAACCTTTATTGGCAATCTCCAAAGCATATCCTAACGTTACATTTGTCAGAGCAAACGTTGATGTCCGAGCAACGGCTCCTGGCATATTGGCGACTGAATAATGGACAACTCCGTATTTAACAAATGTAGGATCACTATGCGTTGTCACACGGTCAATGGTTGCTATGCTGCCCCCTTGATCAATAGCAACATCAACGATCACGCTCCCAGGTGTCATTGCTTTAACCATATCCTCTGTAACTAGATGAGGCGCGCGGGCACCTGGGATAAGCACAGCCCCCACGAGCAAATCTGCTTGAGCTACACTGGCTGCAATATTATAAGGGTTAGACATCAAGGTTTTAACTCGACCACCAAAGAGATCATCAAGCTCCCGCAATCGTTGCGCACTTTTCTCAACGATCGTCACATCAGCTCCCAGGCCAACCGCCATTTTTGCCGCATTCGTTCCCACAATTCCTCCCCCGATGATCGTAACTTTACCGGGAGGGACTCCTGGAACTCCGCCAAGTAAAATTCCTTTTCCACCATAGGGTTTTTCAAGGTATTGGGCCCCGATTTGAACAGACATCCGGCCGGCTACCTCACTCATTGGAATAAGCAGTGGCAAGGAAGCGTTATCTAATTGAATTGTTTCATACGCAATCGCGACGACCTGTTTCTCCATTAGTGCTTTCGTTAATTCCGGTTCATTGGCCAAATGCAAATAAGTGAATAATATCTGACCTTGTTTAAAATATTCATATTCAACTTGTATCGGTTCTTTGACCTTAATAATCATATCCGCCTTCCAGACGTCTGTGGCTAAATCAAGGATCTGAGCCCCTGCTTCAATATACTCTTGATCGGTGATACCACTACCCTCGCCAGCAGATTTCTCCACAACGACTTTGTGTCCTGTCAGAGTTAAAGCATGGACACCCGCTGGGGTAATTGCCACCCGACTTTCATTGTTTTTAATTTCTTTCGGTATTCCAATCAGCATAATACAACCTCCATCTTAATTATAATCCCTAGCGGAGTTATTATTATGCAAATATTGTGCCAAACGAAAGAGTGGTATTTTTCTTCATCCATTGTGCGTAATAAGAAATCTATAAACCGTATTCTTAATTCAAGGAACACAAAGCCTTACAAATAATACGAAATAAATACAAAAGACACCCGAAAAGAGCTCATTTACTGTCGGAACTTGAATGATTTTGCCTGCAACATTTTGCATTGCAGATTGTTGCATTATTGATAGGCCTCTAAAGCCCGAACAAGCGAACACCCAGTATCGAGAAATATCCTTGTGCAACGCCCACAACAACAGCTCCCAGAGAAACAAACGTAGCTGCTACCGTGTAATAAAGAAATTCTCTGCGCAGTGATTCCCCTCTGGCTTTACCTCGCAGGAGCAGAAACGAAAAAATAGTTGCCAAACCTGCACCAAGAAGCAGGAGTGGTATTGCAAAGAGTGTGGGGATCAGAACAGTCGTTAGCATCAGAACGAGTCCAAGCGTACCCTTCACCCCAATAATAAAACTGACCGTAAACCCAAGTATAAATCCCCGTGTAAAGACAATGAGATAGATTAAAGGAGCTCCGATGATCGTGAGGCCTAAGATCCAAATGCCAGCCATCATAATAAACATATCCCGAGCAAGCTGCCCTAAAAAGGAAGGATCTAATGTTTTCGGTTGACTTTTCAAAAGTGTATCCAAGAATTTCCCCAGCTGGGAGGTTTCAGAAACTCCCAAAGCACTGACTCCGATTGCCCCAAACACCACACCTGCAAGATAAACACTCGAAAGCGTGAGATAAATGACCCAGTACTGACGAACGTGTTCGCCGAGTTGTTTCCACATGCTCTGCACCCCTTCCCATAACATCCCTATGGGATTTTATTCTGTTCAAGAGGAAAGTATGTCCACAACTCTTTCAAAGATCATCCTCAACCGATCCGCCCTTGTACGAGTAATATCCCCAGAATGGTTTTAGCGTCGTTAAACTCGCTTCGTTGTGCCTTCTGTACGGCCTCATCCCAGGGTATTTTCTCCACACCAATAAATTCGTCGTCATCTGGCGCCAGCGGATCCCACACTAGATCTCGAGCAGAAAAAAGATGCATCACCTCATCCGTAAAGCCTGGTGTAGTATAAAAAGTACTGATATGTTCCAGCGTCCCTCGATAGCCCGTTTCTTCGCGAAGTTCTCGCTGCGCACAAGCTTCAGGGGTTTCATTCGGATCGAGTTTTCCGGCCGGAATTTCTAAGGTTTCTTGGGCAATTGCATAACGGTATTGACGAACCATTAGTACCTGCTGATCCTGCAAAGCAATGATTGCTACTGCTCCCGGATGCCTAATGACTTCACGGGACGTTTCCAATCCATTCGGCAAACGAACCGCATCTCGTTCTAGACGCAGCATTCGTCCCTTAAAAAGCACTTCTCCCCTGATGCGTTCTTCTTTGCGATTTGACTCTTCCACTGTGTTCCTCCTCTTTGTTCATAAAATTTTAAACTAGTTTACCCTATACCCAGTCCAAAATAACAAAAAACTCTCCTGCCTGGCGATTGAATAGGTTAAAAAGATAAACCAAATTTCTTATGACCTTTAGTTAAGAGCGTGTCGTTCAAGCTTGTAATAAAAGTTTCGAATCGACATTTTTAATTGTTGAGCAGCCTTTGTTTTATTCCCTCCGGTCCTTTGTAACGTGGCTAATAGTAGTGCGCGTTCCCATTGCCGTTGCAACCCTTCAAACCCGTCTTCCTCCTCTGACCAAGAAGAGCTAACTAAATCCGTATACGCTCCTGGGTAATTTGCACTCGGCAGGTGTAAAACCGGGAGGTGATGTTGTTCCACAACCGTTTCACCAATTCGCATGTTAATAATTGCTCGGCCCAAAATATTTTCTAGTTCACGAACGTTTCCTGGCCAATGATATCCCATCAGAATTTGTAACGCTTCATCACTGACCCGCTCAACGCAGCGACCGTATTCCTGATTAAAACTACCGATGAGGTGGTGGACAAGTAAGGGAATATCGTCTCTTCGCTGCCTTAAGGGGGGGACTATGACTGGAATGACGTTTAAACGATAATACAAATCTTCACGAAATTTACCAGTTCGTAATTCTGCTTCCAAATTGGCATTTGTGGCTGCAATAACCCGAACATTTACGTTAAACGAACGATTATCGCCGACTTTCACAATTTCACGTTCTTGCAGTACTCGCAAAAGCTTGGCTTGAAGGTTGAGGCTAACTTCTCCGATCTCATCGAGAAAGATGGTTCCCCCATTTGCTTCTTCGAATAGGCCCACTTTACCACCACGTTTTGCTCCCGTAAAGGCCCCTTCAACATAACCAAATAACTCACTCTCTAAGAGGCTATCCGCTATGGCCGCACAATTCACTCGGATGAATTGGCCTTTTTGTCGTTCACTCGCACGGTGAATAGCATGAGCAAACAATTCTTTTCCTGTCCCGCTTTCTCCACGTAAGAGGACTGTCGCTGGCGTCACTGCGGCGCGCCCAGCTTGCTCAATCGTTGCTTTGATAACATCACTTTCACCGATGATATCCTTAAACGTATATTTTGCTTCTAAATGACGGATTAGACGTTTTGCTCTTTCCAATTCCTCGGAAAGTTTATGAATCTCCGATCGATCCCGCAGCACGCCCACAGTTCCCCGCAACTGCCCCGAAACAATAATCGGAGCGACGTTTACGATGGCCGCTTTACGTTTAGGCCCCAATTTCATCGAAACCCCTTTAACAGGTTGGTGAGTTCTTAATACCTGCAAGTGCATACTTTCCCCTTCAGCAATATCCACTGTAGGGGGTTTACCAATGACGTCCTCCGCAGTCAAGCCCGTCAAATGTGTGTAAGCTGGGTTAATCAAAATACACAGTCCATTTTCATCCATTACAGAAATGGCATCCTGAGTTGAGTCAATAATTGCAGTCAGTAGAATACGTACCTCCTCCAGCTTGTTGACTTTTGCTCTAAGTTCCTCATAGTCTGTCATTTCTTGTAAGTATGTCGCTGTTCCAATCTCGTGGCCCTGATCGTCTTGGTAGGGCAAGCGACTGACTATCATCAGCTTGCTTCCTACTTGGCAAAATTCATTAAATTGAATAGTCTTAGAATCTCGAATGTTTGACAGAAAATCAGGCATGAGTTGTTCAAGATTTTTGCCTATGATTCCTTCAAGCGTAAATTCGAATAATTTGGCTGCAAGAGAATTGCAGATCACAATTTCATTTAAAAGATTAGTCCCTATAAGGGCCTGTTTCGTTTCTTCTGCAATTTTCTCAAGTTGGTGACGCTTAAACATCTCCATCTCAACCTTTCTGATCCAGGGTTCTGTCTTTTCGTGAGTATGTTCGTCTCCGAACCTGCAATATCCTGCTTTGCAAAACTTTGCACATTGCCGTAAAAGAAGATTAAAGAACCTATTGAGCACGTCAGAACTGTAAATACTTGGTCGGCATCTAAAGTAGCAAAGAGGAAAGTCTCAGACTTTCCCCTTCACTTTAAGTAGGTATTGTTACAAATTCACATGCCAAAAACACCTCTATTTTTTTCAACTATAGAGATGTTTGCTGACAACAAGTTTGTTCAATAAATCAAACTTGTTTATAGGCTTTAATTTATTTCCACATAAAATATTATTGCCATTTTAAAAATTATATAGACCTGGGTACGCAATAAATACTTAATACATTATGGACATGCGTAGTTTGTCAGCCACCATCGCCACAAATTCAGAATTCGTAGGCTTACCGCGGTCAACATTAATGGTATAACCAAAAAAACGATTCATGAAATCCACATTTCCACGATCCCAAGCTAATTCAATAGCGTGGCGAATCGCGCGTTCAACACGGCTCGGGGTTGTTTGGTATTTAGCAGCGATCATTGGATACAGCTCTTTGGTTACGGCTCCAAGCAACGACACATTTAGAACCACACTGACTATAGCATCTCTCAAATACTGGTACCCTTTGACATGGGCTGGTACCCCCATCTGATGGATCATACGTGTAACTTCAACTTCAAGGTTTTTGGACGTTGGCGGTATGATTCCGCTTGAAAACTGTGAATTCGACGAATTCGACGTGTTTTTTCCAATAGTGCTCCCATTTGCAACTTGGATATTCATCGTATCCGAAAAATCATCTTGTAATTGGCGAATGCGTTTACCCAAGGTATCCAAATCGAAAGGTTTCAATATGTAAT
>NZ_AGAF01000256.1 GCF_000224515.1 Desulfosporosinus sp. OT
AAGGGATAGCCGTAGACAGGGACTACGTTAATGAAGATGCAGGATTATGGAAGGAAGAGGATGAAACGATGGATCATGCTGTAATGTATTTTACCGTAAACGATTTTTCGATTGCAAAAATTGTGGCCGACAAGCTTGGTGGATGTGCGATGTTCTGCCGGAATGCGAACAATGCAAGCATTCATAAGGACGCGATGGCCGCTAAGCATTTGGTTGTTATCGGTGGAGCAGAGGTTAAGAATCATCAAAATGCCACTAATTGTTGCGGTACCCATGCCGAGGATACGGCCATCTTAGCTGCTCAATACGCTCAGGCATTGTAAACTTCTCACGGCCAATAAAAGTTTACAATTAAATTGGCAAGCGTTTGCGAATCTTGAGGTTTATGTCATGTCGTGAGGGCACACCGCTAACCTCTCTTGAGGATCAGATGTAATCTGGTCCTCTTTTAATGCGCAAAAGAGAGGATGAAATTATGAATAAGCTTGTTCCAATCGAATACCAAAATCAAAGAATTTTAACCACTACCCAATTGGGAGAATCGTATGGGGCTGATTCTCAACTGATTGTAAACAATTTTAATCGTAACAAGGACCGTTACAAGGAAGGCAAACACTATTTTGCACTAGAGGATGAAGCAAAACGGCTTTTCATTGACCAACATCAAATTGATTTAGGTTTAAAGAATGCAAAAACCCTCTACTTGTGGACAGAAAAAGGTGCTTGGCTCCATGCAAAGTCTCTAAACACAGACAAAGCATGGGAAGCTTACGAAATGCTAGTCGATGATTATTATCGGATCAGAGAATCCCCAATTTCACACAAATTACCGCGAACATATCTTGATGCTTTAGAAGCCCTTGTGGCGGCAGAAAAAGAAAAGCAGATCCTCATTCCGAAAGCAGAATACTTCGATGCCCTTGTCGACCATAATTTACTGACAAATTTCCGGGATACAGCTAAGGAGTTGAAAATTAAGGAACACATTTTTATCAACTGGATTCTAGATAAGGGTTATGTATATCGGGATGCCAAAGGCAAGCTGAAGCCCTATGCCGATTACGTACCTGCATTATTCGAAATTAAAGAAAAGCAAAGGGATAAATGGGCTGGAACCCAAACCCTGATCACCCCGAGAGGAAGGGAAACTTTCAGATTGTTGCTCCAAAACAATAAGCTATCCTTCCCTCCCGGTATGCAAAACAAAACGGCTGAATGAGGCTCATGCCAACGGTTTAGTCGCCCTACCTGTCAATAATTAAGTCAAATATGCCAAAAAATATGCCAAAATGAAAGGAATGATCCCAATGGAAGAATTAACAATCGAAAACCTAGAAAAGTGTTTCCGCGCCGCAAGCACGAAAGGCAAAAAGTATGTAGGGGTCTTGGTTCAAATGGAAGGTTTCCCAAAGCCTGAAGTAATCATAAATGAGAATGAGAACTTCGATAGTAAGTTTGCCTATTACAAAAAGGCGTATGATGAAAACTTAGTTCTGAGGTCCTTTAACGGGATTAAAATCACGGGGTTTACTTACGGAGATAGTTTTGAAGCGATAGAGCACGACTTGGTAGTTTAAGCAGGATCTTTCCTGCTTTTAATTTTGTCCAAAAATAGAAAGGTGGAATAAATCCATGAGTACAAATCTAGTTATGTTCCTGATCTCCATCGCAACCCTCTTAGTCGGATCAGGAGGAACGTGGCTCCTGACCAAAAAGTCTAAGGATCCCAAAGCTATCCTTGCCACCGCAGACACTGTGATCGACGAGGTAAAGACCGCAAATGATACTTTTGGTAAGCTCCTTCCTGCGCCAGTGGAATCAATTGTTGATTTGGTAATTAAGGCTGCTCAGGCAGGAGTACATGGCGCCCAACAACTTTGCAATAGTGATCAGTTGACTCAAGACGAGCGTAATGGAAAGGCATTTGATGCTGCCATGAATTTACTTAAGGTTGGGGGATATGAGCCCACTCCGGAGCTGGAGACTGCCGTTAAGGATATGATTGAGACTGGTGTTTTTGTTATGAAAAGTATTGATAAGTCGAGTATTGCAAGAACTGATGCTTCAGTGCCTTTGGATTCTTCACAAAGTGTTCCTGATCCAGCGTCGGCTGTTATGGTGGCAGATCCGTCAACTCCTGCTCAGTCAGACGCAGCGGCTTCACCACAGCCGACAGTCCAAGAAGCCGTAACGCAAGCCATACGGCAAACAGTTCAGCCAGTCGCACAGCAAACAGCAGATCAGACTGTACAGGATATTATCGCTGAAGCTGTACAGAGTGGGGTTAAGCAGATTCAGACAAGCGTATAAGTAGACATGATCAAAACCCTCCTGCGTTATAATTGTGGGAGGGTTTTTTATTTATTCGACTTCTTTCTGCATCTTTTTGCAATAATTTATGGCATAATATAAGAAAAATATGTAAATATTTTAATAAATATCTACATAAAATCGGAAGGAATTTTCTTGAGAGGGAAGAAGTAAGGATATATACCCGGGTTTTTGTTGTTCGAAAAAGAGGGACAGGCCATCAAGGGATATAAATGTACAAGTATTTTTTGCGCAAATAGTTATAATACACTTTTATAAGGTCATAGGATTGCTATAAAAGGCCTTATGGGAGAGGATAACTGTGGCGCGGATAATAGATTTTGCAAAACATAACCAACAAAGCGAAGGAGGTGAAGTGATAATGGGGATTAATGCTATGGAAGTTGAGAAAACACAAAATCTAGATAACATATTAACATTTGCTAAGATAGTGCTATTTCTCGCAAACGACACCTCTACTAAGCTGTATAGGACTAAATTGCACAAGTTATTGTTTTATGTTCAGTTTATATACTATAAACGTCATAGAGAGAGACTTCTTGCGGACGATTTTATATGTCAAAGATATGGACCTGTATTACCTACCTTAGACGAATATTTGTCACTTATAGAGGGAGTTGGCTTGATTAAGATAGTACCTGATCAACATGGAAGCTATATTGTTCCAAAAAAGAAGTTTGCAGATGGTAGCTACGAGAAAGAACTAGGCACAATTAAGAAGGTAGCTGCAAAATTTGATACATGGACCGCAGGTGAAATTTCGGAGTACAGCCATAAGGAACCTCTATGGATTCATACTCATTTACACCATGTGATACCTGTAAATAAAGCGGAGGAATTAAATGATCTCTAATTACTTCGCTACATGGGCTTGTGTGTTTATGGTTGTTTTTGTAGTTTTATATAAATTTTGGTTTATTGCTGAATGGCAAAATTTAAGAATAAAACATAAGCTCGTAAATGATAGGCGAGAAAGCCCCCCTAGGTGGAGTAACGAAATAACCGGAAGTCGTTGCTATTTCCTACCTCACAAACTTAAATTGGCAGGATATTCATTTGTGTCGTCAAGCGGAATCACACTAGCTCAAATGTATGTGATGAAGAATAAGCCAATAAATAGTATGGATGATGTAGTTCAGATTTTATTGGGAATAGGTCTTAATTTAGGTTTGATATTAGGAATTACGAAAGCCAATGATAAATCTGACTCCGACGTATGGATAATGCGGATTGTAGCATTAATCAGGGATAAAGGGCTTCTCCCTATAGTTCTTAAGGAAAGACAAGATTACTTAGAATTTATACATAAGCAAATAACCTGTTGGCATAAACACGATAGCAATGATAAAGACACTCATTTTGTTGGACTTATAATTCGAATTCACACAGATTTCTTTGCTGAAATCGTAAGCGCTACCACGGTTGAAGAGAATGAATCGTCGGATGAGTTGTTCTTAAGAAAAGAAAAATTAAAGGATCTTCCTCAAAAGATAATTAGGGACTATCATTTCGGCGATCAGAACATGACAGTGTTGGCTCAAGTTAAACAACTATTTAATGAATATCTAGACATTGCCAATTCCGAGATGTTTAAAGTAATTAGCTTTATTAAGGAACACGAACAGTGTTGTCAAGGTAAAATCAAGGCGCGACTGAAAGCACAGATAGAATCTCGGGTAACGCCCCCAAGACAAAAGCAGACCAGTGCAATCGATGCAGCAAAGTTGGTGCAAAAACTACTATTCTCGATGAGAGAGGTTTCCGCAACAGAAGAAGATCGGGATGGGAGCCTTCAATCATGAAAATCCTCTAACCCTCAATGCAATTATAACCCTTATAGGAAATGATAAGTTTTTATTTACCTCGACCCCTTACGACTGTCTTGCCTAAATCATATGCCATAATTAAGGACAAAAGAGGAGCAATCCCAATGCTCTTAACTAACCCCAACATCGGCAGACTAATAGCCCACCATAGAAAGAAGCGTCAGCTCACTCAGTTACAATTAGCCGCCATCGCTAGAATTCCTTCCAGGTATCTAAGCGACATAGAAACCGGGCGAAAAGTTCCCCAGATCAATACAATTGCAAGGTTGGCGGCGGGGCTTGGAGGACGATTGAAGAGCTGGTTGAAGAACGTTAAGGTCCTTACTATTGTGGTAGGGGCCTTTTTATTTTTGTTGGACAGGTTTCCCGTGGTTTCGCGATGAAGTTGTGAGATGATATAAGATATCTCATAACTATAGGATGTTTTTTGTTGAGGAGGAGAAAAATGGAAAGAATTAGTATTTTTAATCACAAAGGTGGAGTAGGTAAGACTACGCTAACTTTTAATCTAGCCTACGCTTTAGTAGAATGCGGAAAGCGAGTATTGGTCATTGATGCTGATGCTCAAAGTAACCTTACTGCAGCTGCGTTAGATGATGATATATTGGACAACTTATATATAAATAACGGCTATACAATTAAAAAGGCATTAGATGGATTAGTAAAGGGTAAAGGAGATATCTTTGTTGATAAACCAGTAACTGTGGCAGATGGATTATACTTGGTTCCTGGTCATATAGATATTTCGGAATATGAAGCATTACTACCAACGGCTTGGCAAGAATGCTTTACCGGATACGAAAGAGGGTTTAGAACTCATAGTGCCATACATAGAATAGCTGAACATATCGGAGAACAAGTTAATGTAGATATCATTTTATATGATTTAGGTCCAAATGTTGGACCTCTAAACAGGTCATTATTATTATCTAGTGACTTCTTCATTATTCCGGTTACCCCAGATCATTTTTCATTAATGGCTATTGGATCCGTTGGCAGAAACATTGCGAAATGGTACCGGGAATGGGAAACCGCTAAGAAGCAAGTACCTGCTGGTCTTGATTTCGTTATTCAGGACGGAACTCCTAAATTCGCAGGTTATGTTGCACAACAGTTCAATATAAGTAAAGGCCGGGCAACTCAAGCTTTTGAACATTGGAATCGGAAAATATCTCCCGAGGTGACAGAATCTATCGTTAATGTGATTCCATCAACTTTGATTATTGAATGTTATAATTATGAGTTGCCTGGGATTAAGAATTATCATAGCTTGGTTCCTGATGCCCAACAGTACCATAAACCAATATTTAAACTTTATCCGCCTGAAATAAATTCCGGTCATTTAGGTAAGGTACGCGAATGTAAGGACGATTTCATATCATTGGCCAACGAAATATTAAGAAGAACCTAAGTTAAAATAATACTTAACCAAGGAGCAACCTTTGCAATGAAAATCCTCGCAACCCCCATCTCCGTCCTCGCTTGGTTCGAACTAGACAGCACACCCTTCCGATGCCAGAGCGAGATCAAGGGCGAGTTGCGGCCGTTCGAAATTAAGTATGAATTGGGGACCTGTAAATGGTTTCTGTGGAAGATGTAGAAGAGGAGAGCCGCCCCGTGCTCTCCTCTTTGCTGTGAAAGGAGGTAAAACAATGTCCCTCGCCGCAATACATAGTATGCCGAATTGTCCAATAAGGTTACAAGCTAGGCCTGTTGCCCCTGAATAATATATCGAACCATGGAAAAGATATCTTTCGTATAAACTCTCGTCCTACTCATTGCTCCCCCTCGGAAACGATGGGGAGCTCTTTTTTGTCGTTGACAGATCATGGCTAAACAAATAAGCTTTTACCTAAGCATTTAATTTTCAGATATGCAAGACCGGAGGCGAAGATACATTTGATCATAATCAACAAAACCGTCTGCAGGCGAATAGCTCACTACAGGGAAAAGCGTAATTTGACCAGAGAAGAGTTAGCTGCTAATGTTGGTATCAACCTTAAAAGTCTTATCAATATAGAAACCGGATTAAGAATACCTCGCATAAACGAGCTGGTACAATTGGCTACTGGACTTGGCGTATCGATCGATGAATTATTTAATAGTGAATAGGGCTCTTCACCAGTAAACGGTGGGAGGCTTTTGTTTTGTAAAAGATCAAATATATGTAAAGGCCAACTATGCAAAGCCAGCTCGAAGCGGGATCCCGCGACCTCCCCGGAGCTTGTCCTCTAGAGAGGTTTCGGCCACGTCCCAGGTGGCCATCGTCAGGCGGGGTTACATAACTTTGAAAGTGACTATATGGAGAGGATACGCTGCGGCTAAACGCTCTTTTGCTTCCCTTACATCGACATTGGCTGCCAGTGCCCATTGAACCACGTCACAATGCTTCTTTCCGTCTAAGAAACACCAAATGCTTTTCATCTTTCTCATACATACCATCCTTTCCTTGCTGGCTTGAGTTTTTACTCACCCCATTGGTAATTACATTTTTTGCAGTAAAACTCGTTTTCTAATCCTTCGATCTGGTAAACTTTTTGGCAATCGCACTCAGGGCAGTAATTGTCTTCAGCGACAATGAGCTTAACCTCGGGGTAATAGTTGTCGTGCATTAACATCTTACTTCCTCCTCTCCCGCCGGGACTAACCGCCCGGCTTTCGGCTCCATGTTTGTTTAAGCGTTTCTGCTAAGCGATTTTACTAATGCGCACTACCGTAAATACTTCTGATTGAGATTGTGTTATGCTAACGCCCTCATTTTCTGTATCAATTTCTAGTTCCAACGCTTCAAAAATCTGATCCTTCCAAGTTTTTCGGCGTTCCTCATACTCAGCCTTATGTGCTTTCCATTCGGCGTCCCCTTTCTCTCCGTCTTCGTAGCAATCTCGGGTATTAAAGCATTCCGATAATATCCAGGCGTTCAAGGCGACGTGGTTCAGACGAATGGTGGTTGCCTCTACTAAATACGAGCTGTCGACATAGGTTCCATTGTCCACAAACGCTCCTTTTGCGATCACCTGTATCACGAACTCATTACCCTCGAACCTTGTACTTGCCATTTTTCATTTCCTCCTTCAATTTGACTCCTAATTAGTGTCGCTTGATAGCTAAATAATATCATGACTCTTATATAGAGTCAATAAGGTATTGACACTTTTTTGGAGTATATTTATAATGAAGCTGAGGTGAATGACATGGTTAAGTCAAACTTGAAAGCAATCATGGACTCAAGGGGGCTATCCATCCGCAAAGTGGCCGGTGATTTAGACTATAGATTTGAGACCGTACGTCGGATGTATAACGATGACATGAAGCACTATCCAGAGGATCTAATTGATAAACTCTGCACTTACTTAGACATAGGAGTAGGGGAGCTGCTGAAGCATAAAAAAGACGCCGGCAAATAACCGGCGCTTTGTTACACTTTAACGGACATGATCATATAGTGTAATGGGGGTAAAGAATTCAGGCCTTTCTGTTGAGCAGAAACCCGGTGTGTGGCAGTGCCGGGCTTCTGCTTTTATGTTTATTTTTTCTTATTACTGAGTTCCAATTCATGAATCCGAGCGGCACCAATATTTGTTAGATGCAAGGCTTGAGGGAACCGGGGCATAAAAAAGACGCAGGTGTTAGCCACAGCGTTGGAGGAATACGAAAGGAGAGCCTAGGTGCTCTCCTTTTTGCTTGCAGCTATCACAGTAATAATGGGATTAAACATTTTGCGGCTAATGCTAATCCTCCAAGCAACGTAACTCCTCCTAAAATCTGAACCTTGGCAGCCTGTTCCTCCTTAGTTGGTTCTTCAGGTATCTGATTTTGCTTATTCTATAATCCTGTTGCAGTAACCCCAAACGCTGCTTGTTCTTGTGTAAATCCATCATATTTTAGTTGATCAATTAGTGCTTTCTTCGAGAATGGACTATAGTCCAAGTAACTTTTGGCTTTCGCAACGGCTTGTTGCATCCAGTCAGCCCCGCTATTGTCAACCCCATACGTTGCGTCCTCGGTAGTAAATCCTTCATATTTCAGTTGCTTAATTAGACCCTCTCTCGAAAAAGAAGTATAACCTAAATAGCTCTTAGCCTTAGCAATGGCTTGTTTTTGGCTTACTGTCGCTGTCGGTGTTACAACCTTAGGCGTTGACTCAGGTGGAGGTGTTGGGGCAGGAGATGCAACTGTGGGTGTGGCGGATTTTGCTTCCTGTTTTACCGTTGGAGCAGGGGTTTGAGTTGGCGTAGGAGTTGGGGTGACAGCCAGAGTTGGTGTAGGAGTGGTAACCGGAGCAGGGGTGGGAGCTGGTGTGGTAGGAGCGGCCGTACTTGCAGCCGGAGCCGTCGAAGCCGGAGCGACCGGCTTATCCTTATTACCAAACAGCCCAATAGCCACGAATGCAATAAACAGATATCCAACGGTCGCTATTATTTTTTTCCATGTTTTACCGGATCTGAAGCCTGGGATTTTACTCATGCGAATCTCTCCTTTAAATTTTATGATTCTTTATGATCTTAGCTTTTTCCACGTATTACATGTTTTTCCTGCATTTCGACAGGATTAATTGTTTTGCGACTATTTACAGATTGATCGTTGACTTGGTCGCTTACTTGGTCATTAACTAGGTCGCTAATACGACCAATGTACAAGCTAAAACTGGCTAAAATAAAGCAAATATTTCTGGAAAGAGGGAGTCCGAGGGACAAGGGGCGGGGGATGGGAGAGATTTAAAGATAACTCGACGGATCGACGCATGTTCCGTTTTTCCTTATCTCAAAATGAAGGTGGGGGCCAGTGCTGTTGCCAGTGCTGCCACAAGTCCCTATCTTAGCTCCTGCAATTACAGGATAGCCAACCTTGACAGATAATCCGCTCAGATGTCCATATAACGATTGCATGCCTCTTCCGTGGCTTATAACGATCACATTGCCGTAGACATCGCTCCAACCTACGCTTGTTACTTCCCCTTTTCGCGTAGAGCTTACGACCGTTCCTTCGGGAGCTGCTATGTCAATTCCGTGGTGAGTTATACCGTCGTAGTTCTGTGTAATAGCCCCTTTCATCGGCATTTCCCAGCTTCCTTGACCAATATTGGCAACCCTGTCAGCTGTGTCTTGGAGAGAATTTAAACGGGCATTCCACTTCTCAATAACAGGCCCCAAGTCATTCATTGCGGTTAACAATCCCAACATAATCGAAACCACGAGGACCATATTGGCGATTTGTTTTCTCTCGAATCCAATCAGTATTGAGTATCCAACAAACGTAATAACCCCAATTAGTAGGAGATCGGCAATTAGCTTCGCCATAGTTCACATCTTCCCTACAGTAAAATCAAAGAACTTTGTGAGTAGCTGCCAAGCTACAGCGACCACTGCCAGAATGGCGGCTATTGTGGTGCCGGTGCGAATCATAGCTGATATTTGCCCCTTACCTACTGCGCTTGTAATCATCTCTGCTAACCAGGAACCTACTCCGAGCATAACTAGTATCACGATCACGAAACCAGGTGCGTTAGGCCCGAAGGCTGCGGCTGCTGCCTGTGCCATTTATGCATTCCTCCTTCACTTGTTTCAGACTGAAGACTTGGAATTCAAGGTTATGAGTATTCGCCCTAGCAATCCTCTCTCCTAGTTTCTTGACGTTGCCAGTCGTGACAACCCGAATGATCGGAAAGCGTTTAGCGAGTGGGACCCACCATTGATTAAGGTAAGCGCCTGAACTGAAATACTCACAATACCTTTTAACTTTCTCGCCGAAGTCGTGACCACTTTCGATAATGTCGAACTCCGCGAAGAAAAAGGTAAATAAGTTTGACCATGTGCCCTTGACCCCAATAAAGGCATCAGGGCGAAGCGTCTTATAAGTCACCTCACGGTCGAAGTTGTGTAGGGATATTGAATCATTGAGTGATAACCGTACCCACGTATAAATCCAGCTAACCCCTAAAACGTGCTCTAGTTGCCCCGGCTTCTTGGTTGCATAGTAATAATACGGTTCATCGATAGAAATCCTCTCACGCCTAATTCTTCCGCTCTCAGTGAGTTTTTTTAATCGACGCTGAACTATCCTGAGACAGGTGCTAGGGAAGAGAAGGAACTTAATTTGATCTGTACTAAGTGCTCCATGGGACTCCAATAATCTAAACAATTCCTTATCGCGGTGGGAGCATTTTGCGTGGTTGCTCAACAAAGTTCATCACCTCGACTTTGTCTATTTCCTTCAGGAGTTGTCGCGCCTTCTTGATCGGCAAAAACATTCCCTGAGTCTCAAGCTCGTTATCCCATTGATATATCCCCCGGCCGGGGATCGAAGGAATGAGAGCGGCATTCTCGTTGTCTAAGAGCATTCTGGAGTTAATACCGTCCCGGACATGGAAGCACATTGTCCCTGCAAACATAGCCTTAGAGTCTCCGAATGCTTTCATCATTGTTGAGCTAGGCCTCTGGGTAGCACAGACCACACAGATCCCCGCAGCTCTTCCAAGGCGTAGAATACGGTTTAGGGCTGACTGACAATCCTCGTTATGCATTTCTGCCAGCTCATCAATTACAACGACCAGGAAAGGCATTTCGCATCCCTGTTCAAGATAATCTTGGATCTTCTGACAACCCTTAGATTCCAGCTCAGTTAATCGTTTATCTAGTTCCTTATTAATAGCGCCGAATGCTTGGATTGCCTCGTCTTCCTTGGTTATAAGTAAAACATGATCGCGAAGGTAGGAATATTCTAATCGTTTGAAGTCAAAGACAACCGTTCGGATATCCGTCTTCTTGTTAAGCAATAGTCCCATGATAAGACCGTGCAGAAAATTAGACTTCCCGGCTCCTGGGTGGCCAGCAATGATTAGATTCGGCATGTCGGCAAGATCCTTAACGACTTCGCCAATGGCAGAATGCCCGAAGTGGATCGGAAGGTAGCCCTTGTGCTGGTTAGGATCGAAGGAGTATGGATACTCCTTATTTATCTCAATGGTTGAGGCTTGCATAGTTATCACCTTTCCTCTCTTTTCAACTTGAACCTTTCCACCCATGGCATCGGCGAAGAGTTGCTCCTTGGCCTTGAATTCCTTATATCCCAGGCCAGCACCGAGGGAGATGAGGAATTTATACGCGTCGCCTGATAGTTTGATTTTCTTCATGATCTTTGGTTTGGGGTCTTTGGTCCATATCGCGTCGATAACGTCTTGGACAGCTGCGTGGGCATCGTTACCTTTCCGGTGGAGGAAAAGGTATTTGAGTTGGTCCCTGACTTCTTCGATTACATTTTGTTGTTTAGCCATAGACTGTTATCTCCTTTCTGCCCGAAGGTTATTGACTAGCTCCCGGGCTATTTGCCTTGCATCCTCGAGGGTGATGGGCTCTATTGGCTTACTTAGTGCTCCGATTTCGGCTAGCTTTAGCCGGAATCCATCTCGGACAAGGTCGGACAATATCACCTCTTCCAAATTGAGATATTTGATGGCTCGTTTGATATCTTTGTCACGTTTTCCTAGTCTAGCCTTGATAAACTGTATGTCACTCATGTGTGCACCTCCTGTGTCTCGGGTGGGGATCGCGTGTGTTTCACTTGTGTCACAAATTACCTGTAGTAATCTATATGGGGATTGAGCCATAATATGCATAAACCCCATAATTTTAAATAAAAAATTTGGCCTTATTTAATTGGCCAAATATAATCCGTTGGATATCCAGTTGCCTTAGAAATTTTTTGAGCATTTCTCAAAGAAATATCAACTTTTTCATTTATATACCGGCTAATATCACCTTGATCGAGTCGGGTCATGCGCGCCAGATCTTTTTGTTTCCACCCATGCTTGTCCATTATTTCTTGAATTCTATTCATCTCATCACCACAGGAAATATATTCCACGTGCAGGCTCTATTTTCCTTCATTTTAGTACGGCCAAAGATAATCCATGCTTTTGCCCACTGCCTTAGCTATCTTTTGAGCCGTTGAGATGCGCACATCCCTTTGGCCGGTTATTATTTCGCTTAAGTATGACTGTTTAATGCCAGTGCGTTTATGCAGATCATCTTGCGTAATACGTTTTAGCCACATAACTTCCTGAATCCGATTCTTCAATTCTATCACCGAAGGGAACTATTCTCCCCGGAAGACATGTTTCCTTTGCACTTAGTCGCATTGCACAGAATATAAGATATATCTTATATTATTAGACACAAATTTGTCATATAATGTCGTAGGATAGCGCGAGAGTGTTACTTTTTGGTTCCTTATAGCAAATTAATTCGACAATGACCTAGGTATATACTTAAAGGGCCTAGACAACAAGGGAATGACAACATGGATTTAGGCGCTAACATAGCAAACTATCGAAAATTAAAAAGGTTAACCCAGTCTGATCTAGCCAGGGTAACAGGTGTTAGTAAGGGCTTTATTTCCGCGATTGAGGAGGGGAGGAAGGTGCCACGAATAAAGACGCTAGCTCGGATAGCGGAATGCATGGGCGTGAACCTAGAAACACTTTTGATGGATGAGTAAAATAATTAATACCCTTCGACACAATACCCCTTGATAGAATTCGGTCTCCGTTCTATCATTATAGAACAAAGGAGAATAAATGTTCTTAAAGGGGGGTAATGTTTTGGGGACAAAAACGAAAGTAAGGGAAAATGAGTTCGAGAATGAATTTCTTGATGCCTCTAAGGTTTTGGTCGAGGTCAAGGTTAGTGATGATGAAGGTGATACATGGACAAGGCGTAAGATCAGTATGGTGAGCGACCTAGATGAGTCGGGACTTAACGCGGGAGAGTTATTTCAGTTTAATGGGGAGAAATTCAGGGTGCTGAATGGGGAAGACGGGATGGTGGTGGAGCCACTGAAGAAGTCTGCTAAATGAAATTGAGGGAGAAGGGGGGTAATATGTCAAGCAATAGAGTGAAGGAAAAGTTGTTGCGATCAATCGAGTTCTCAAGGGAAAAGCTTAATGGCTATGTTAATCGTAAGGAGTTAAATTCTGATGAAGTCATTGAGCTGAGCAGAAAATTGGATGGACTGATCAATTCATATTATCATGCTTCTGCACAGGTTGAGGTAATGGATGAAAAGGCTAAGGCTAAAAACAAGAGAAAAACTAAAGCCAGAGCCAAGATTAAAAGGGAAACACCGCAACTCAATAATGAGCCTATGCAAAAACATATTCCTATCCCGAAATTGCAGCATATACCCTACGAAACTCCTTATCCTAGAATAGTGAAAATAGGGGAGAAGGAATATACTTTAATTAAACTATTTTAAAGGGGGGAGAAAAAACAAAGAAGCCCGCTCGACCCTGCCCAGGACCCGCGGACTTCTTTACAAAAACACTTCCGTAGGAAGGTTTCTATGCTTTTATTATATTTGTAATTACCTTCTTTTGACAAGTAGTAAATGAAGGGGAGAAGAATAAATGTTTCAGATTACTTTTAGAGCAGCAAGAATTGCAAGTGGATATACTATTGAGCAAGTAGCGAGTCATTGTAGTGTGGAATCAAATACTATAAAAAGATTTGAAAATGATTGCACCGAGATGCCAATAGATTTAGCATGTAAGGTATCTAAATTATATAATATCTCCTTAGATGATCTTTTTATTGGCAAGCAAAAGGAAGGAATAAGATAAAGGCAAAAAGCCGAGGTTTTAAAACCTCGGCTTTTAATTTACTAAGTCCGTGTACATTTTTGTGTACATTTCATTATTTCAAAG